>NZ_MLYQ01000021.1:0-2393 GCF_001866725.1 Bacillus sp. MUM 13 | reverse complement strand
ACAAAGACGTTGCCGCAGGACGCGGTGTTCTTAGTCTTTGATCCGCCATTCAGGCGCTTGCACTTTTTGTTCACTCGACAAATTTCTTGGGGAGTAATAGTGAATTTCATAGAGTTAATAGAGATTTGCAGTTTTTGAGAGGTTTTTTTTGGTTTATGGATGTTTTTCGGCAAAAAATAAAATTGCCCGTCCTAATTGAGCAAATTGTGCATAAATTTTTAACCAAGCTAATAAGATGTTAGAAACCATACAAAGAGAGCGGTTGAGGTGAGTAATCGTTTTGATTAAATTATAAATGCAGTTGAACATATATTTGTTTGTAATTTCCGGGGCAGCGGCTTATTTTTAGCCGAAAGCGAATCTCATTTCATACTTCTCACATCCAATTTGGGGAGGTAGAGGGTGTGCACGATTACATCAAAGAAAGAACTATCAAGATAGGAAAGTATATCGTGGAGACAAGAAAAACGGTTCGCGTAATCGCGAAGGAGTTTGGTGTATCCAAAAGTACTGTCCACAAGGATCTGACAGAAAGGCTGCCGGAAATCAATCCGGAGCTGGCAAATGAAGTAAAGGATATATTAGATTATCATAAATCGATTCGCCATCTGAGGGGCGGTGAAGCAACCAAGTTAAAATACAAGCGTTCAGAAAGAGAGGAGGAAACCGTAAAATAAAGAATTTAATACAGAATAGTGCAAAGCCGGTCCTTAAAGTGGATTCGTTCAAATAAAAGGTGTTTTAAAAGGAAATACTTTGGAAAAAGTGTTACCTTAAAAAATGGACCTTAATTGAATGTTCACTGAAGACCGGTTTTTTGCTTGTTATAATTGCACCTTTAGGAAAAAATTTACTTAATTTATATTTCTCACTATTTCTGGACTATTCAATATGATAAAATATAAAATTAGGACAGAAAGTGGTTTTTCGATGAAAAGTGCCGAATCTGCAAAAAAATTCATTCTAAAACATCCTGTTATGGGTTCGGAATATAAAAATACGAACGTTTGTTATGAGAGACATTCAAGGAGGAAATGAGTATCATGTTTGCTAGGGATATTGGGATAGATCTCGGTACAGCTAATGTGCTGATACACGTCAAAGGTAAGGGAATTGTGTTAAACGAACCTTCAGTTGTTGCGATTGATAAAAACACTAATCGTGTTCTTGCAGTCGGCGAGGAAGCAAGAAAAATGGTAGGACGGACTCCTGGGAATATAGTAGCTATCCGGCCGCTTAAAGATGGAGTCATTGCTGATTTTGATGTGACGGAATCCATGCTGAAGCATTTTATCAATAAACTGAATGTGAAGGGCTTTTTATCGAAGCCGAGAATTTTGATCTGCTGCCCGACGAATATTACCAGCGTTGAGCAAAAGGCCATTAAGGAAGCTGCTGAAAAAAGCGGCGGCAAAAAGATTTACCTTGAAGAAGAACCTAAAGTGGCTGCTATCGGAGCAGGCATGGATATCTTCCAGCCAAGCGGAAACATGGTCGTTGACATTGGCGGCGGAACAACGGATATTGCCGTTCTCTCCATGGGTGATATTGTTACTTCCTCTTCCATCAAAATGGCTGGAGATAAATTCGATGGTGAAATTTTAAGCTATATTAAGCGCAAGTACAAGCTTCTTATCGGAGAAAGAACAGCTGAGGACATTAAAATCAAGGTTGCTACTGTTTTTCCAGGCTCCCGAAATGAAGAAATAGACATCCGCGGACGTGATATGGTTTCCGGTCTACCAAGAACCATTACAGTGAGATCTGAAGAAATAGAAGAAGCGCTTCGCGAACAGGTTGCAGTTATCGTCCAGGCTGCCAAGAGTGTATTAGAACGTACTCCGCCTGAGCTTTCTGCTGATATCATAGACCGCGGTGTTATTTTAACCGGCGGCGGAGCATTGCTTCATGGCATTGACCTGCTTCTTGCAGAAGAGCTGAAGGTTCCAGTCCTTGTTGCAGAACAGCCGATGGATTGCGTTGCAATTGGTACAGGCATTATGCTCGATAACATGGACAAGCTGCCAAGACATAAATTCAGCTGACAATGAATGTAAAATACTAATAGCCAAAAGGGTCTCAATGTTCAGATAAACATGAAGGCACAACAGTGTTTGTGCAAAAAATGATTGTGAACAATGGGCCCTCTTGTATTTTTTTAACACAATTCCTTTGTATTTGAATAATTTTTCTCCTTTTAAAAACCGTTTTAAAGGCACTTTCGGTTTTATGTAACCCAGGCAAAGAGCGACTTCTATTCTTACGCGTCTTATGCTGGTCGAGGCCCCCTGGATGGGGGTCACAAAGACGTTGCCGCAGGACGCGGCGTTCCCAGTCTTTGTTCTGCTTTTCTCGCTTGCGCTTTTTATTGTAATCCAGCTCCAGCGCCTAGC
>NZ_MLYQ01000020.1:0-39372 GCF_001866725.1 Bacillus sp. MUM 13 | reverse complement strand
TCCATAATGCCAGGGATTGCTCGTTGTTTTAGAGTGAAATACAATCAAAACTGATTGTACAGCTTTGCACTGGAAGGTGCGTTTAAAGTGGAGATTTTTCTTTTTTTCTTCCCTTTCCTTTCGTTGTATATTATGATGGAATTTTGAAGTAGATGGTTTTCACTTGCTTTTTTGAAAATTTGAGGGAAATCCGATATGATGGAAACGGTAAATTCATGAAAAATATTGAGGTGCAGACATGCTTGAAATATTCTTGCCCAGCGAACATGTAAAAAGCATTTTTGACATAACGCCCGAGCAGCTAAAGGAAAAAGGAATAAAGGGAATCATTACAGACCTTGATAATACACTTGTGGAATGGGACCGGCCTACGGCAACACCTAAGCTTATTAAATGGTTTGACAATATGAGAGATCACGGAATTTTAGTGACGATTGTTTCTAATAATAAGGAAAACAGGGTCCGGGCTTTTTCGGATCCGCTTCATATTCCCTTCATCTTTCAGGCAAGAAAGCCAATGAGGCGCGCATTCAGCCGTGCCATTGCCAGCATGGGATTAAAACGGGAAGAAACCGTGGTAATCGGAGATCAGCTATTGACAGATGTGCTAGGCGGAAACCGCGGGGGCTTTCATACAATTCTCGTGGTGCCAGTCGCTTCCAATGATGGCTTTGCGACAAAACTGAACCGCAAAATTGAAAGACGGATACTCGCGTTTTTCAAACGAAAAGGGATGATAGAATGGGAGGACAGCAATTGAGCAATCAAGAAGAGATGGTTTGTATAGGCTGCGGGGTCAAGGTTCAGACTGAAGATCCTTCCAAGCTTGGATATGCCCCGAAATCTGCGCTTGAAAAGGAAACAATCATCTGCCAGCGCTGTTTCAGGCTAAAACATTATAATGAAGTCCAGGACGTATCTTTAACGGACGATGACTTTTTGAAAATATTGAACAAGGTCGGCGAAACGGACTCCCTAATTGTCAAAATCGTTGACATCTTTGATTTCAATGGAAGCTGGCTTCCTGGGCTTCACCGCTTTGTCGGAGGAAACGATGTTTTATTAATAGGCAATAAAGCAGATCTTCTTCCAAAGAGTGTGAAGCACAATAAACTCATTCACTGGATGAAAGAGTCTGCGCGTGAATTAGGCCTGAATCCGGTAGATGTTCTGCTTGTCAGCGCTGAAAAGGGAAAACACATCCAAGAAGCGGCCAAAGCGATTGAGCATTACCGGAAAGGCAAGGATGTTTATGTTGTAGGCTGTACGAATGTCGGGAAATCTACATTCATCAACCGCCTTATCAAGGAAGTGAGCGGCGAAGGTGATGTCATCACGACTTCCCATTTCCCTGGAACAACACTAGATACCATTGAAATTCCGCTCGATGATGGACAGGCTTTGGTTGACACACCGGGAATCATCAATCATCATCAGATGGCTCACTATGTCGATAAAAGGGACTTGAAATTCATCACCCCAAAGAAAGAAATCAAGCCTAAGATTTATCAGCTGAATGAAGGCCAAACCTTGTATTTTGGCGGATTGGCGCGCTTAGATTATGTATCAGGAGGCAGAAGGTCCCTGACATGCTACTTGTCCAACGACTTGAATATTCACAGAACCAAGCTTGAAAAAGCTGATGAATTATATGAAAATCATGCGGGCGAACTGCTTACGCCTCCCCGCAGAGACCAGATGGATGAATTCCCGAAATTGGTTCCTCATGAATTTACAGTTAAAGAAGGCAAAATGGATATTGTATTTTCAGGCTTAGGATGGGTGACGGTAAACGAACCTGGAGCAAAAATTACGGCACATGTGCCTAAAGGGGTCAATGTTATCATCCGCAAGTCATTAATTTAATAAATGTGGTGGAGCAAATGATGAAATTGTATGGTGTAATCGGAGACCCGATTGCACACTCCATGTCACCGGAAATTCATAATGATGCTTTTGAAAAACTGGGTATCGAAGCAGTTTATCATCACCTTCATGTGGTTCCGGATGATCTGGAGGATGCGGTCAAGGGAATGAAAGCTATTGGCTTCGCGGGCTTTAATGTCACGGTTCCCCATAAAGAGGCGATCATCCCTTTTCTTGATGAAGTGGATGAAGCCGCTTTGGCTATTGGAGCAGTAAACACAGTTGTCCGGGAAAACGGACGTTTTAAGGGATATAATACAGATGGAATGGGTTTTTACCGTTTTCTCAGTGAGTGGATCACTGGAGAGCTGTCACATAAGAAAACATTGATCATTGGGGCCGGCGGTGCCGCAAGAGGCATTTACTTTACGTTAGTGAAGCAGGGCATGAAAAAGGCTGATATCGCCAACCGCACGGCGGGCCGGGCCAGGGGGCTGATTGACGATTGCCCCTATAGCAAGGAATCTTTGGCCCTGTCCATCCCTGAAGCAGAAGAAAGGCTAGCTGATTATGACTTGATCATACAGACAACTTCTTCAGGAATGAGTCCAAATATCAGTGAAAAACCGATTAATCTTTCCATTATAAAAGAACGGGCATACGCAGCTGACATCATTTATAATCCGCTAGAGACAGCGTTTTTAAAAGATGCAGCTTCGCTTGGAGCCCGTATTGAAAATGGGCTTGGCATGTTTGTGAATCAGGCAGCTCTGGCTTTTGAACTTTGGACTGGCCAAGCTCCTGATACAGCAAGAATGCAGCAAATTGTTTTGAACAAACTAGGAGGTAACACATGCTGACAGGTAAACAAAAACGATTTTTACGATCAAAGGCACATCATTTACAGCCGATTTTTCAGGTAGGAAAAGGCGGAGTGAATGAAAATCTTGTTAAACAAGTCGGAGAAGCTTTAGAAGCCCGCGAACTCTTGAAGGTAAGCATCCTGCAAAACTGTGATGAAGAACGCGGCACTGTTGCAGAGGGGCTATACAAAGGCGCGAAGGCAGAACTTGTACAGATTATCGGCAATACGATCGTGTTATATAAAGAGTCAAAAGAAAATAAACAGCTTCAACT
Source organism: Bacillus sp. MUM 13 (assembly GCF_001866725.1). Classification (NCBI taxonomy): domain Bacteria; kingdom Bacillati; phylum Bacillota; class Bacilli; order Caryophanales; family Bacillaceae; genus Bacillus; species Bacillus sp. MUM 13. The sequence continues at coordinate 36,369 of NZ_MLYQ01000020.1, read as the reverse complement.
GCCATAAGGAAGAATGTGATGAAGAAGATAGGTATCCTTGGAGGCACTTTCAATCCGCCGCATATCAGCCATCTGATTGTGGCAAATGAAGTGCTGCATGCACTGTCTCTTGATGAAGTCAGGTTCATGCCTAATCATATTCCGCCCCATAAAGTGAAAACACATGAAGTATCAGATGAAGACCGGCTCTCCATGCTGCATCACGCGATAAGCGGAAATCCCTGCTTTTCGGTTGAGGAAATTGAAATGAAAAGAAAAGGGACTTCCTACACGTATGATACAATCAAGCTTCTGATAGAAAAGGAGCCGGAGTGTGAATTTTATTTTATTATAGGCGGAGATATGATTGAATATCTCCCAAAATGGCATAGAATCAGTGAACTTTTGGAGATGGTCACTTTTGTCGGGGTGAAAAGGCCAGGTTACAGCGAAGCTACGTCATATCCGGTAACCATGGTGGAAATTCCGCAAATGTTTATTTCCTCATCTCTCGTCAGGGAAAAAATTAAAAAGGGCTCGCCCATCCAATATTTGCTTCCTGATTCTGTGGTGAGTTACATTAAGGAGAATGGTTTATATGAATCGTGACGAAGCTTTACAATTAGTAAAGGCGCAAATCACAGAGCAGCGCTATATCCATACACTGGGTGTTGCAGAAGCTGCGATTGACCTTGCAAAACGCTATGGAGCTGATATAAAAAAGGCTGATCTTGCGGCCATTTTTCACGATTATGCCAAATTTCGTCCCAAGGATGAAATGAAGGAAATCATCATATCGAAGGGGATGGCCCCTGATTTGCTGGAATATCACTCCGAACTATGGCATGCGCCTGTCGGGGCATATCTGGTTGAAAAGGAAGCGGGCATCACCGATCGGGACATCCTTGATGCAATTGCTTACCATACTTCAGGAAGACCTGGTATGGCATTGCTTGAGAAGATTATATATCTTGCAGATTATATAGAACCGGGACGTGCTTTTCCCGGAGTGGACGAGGTCCGCGAAACAGCGAAGAAGAACTTGGATCTTGCTGTCATCGAAGCATTGAGGAATACGGTCGCATTTTTAATGAGCAGAAAACAGACTGTATATCCTGATACCCTATTTACGTACAATGATCTTATCAAGAACACGAAGGAGAAGATTTAATGACAGAGCGCGAATTGCTAGTAACAGCTGCCAAGGCGGCAGATGATAAAAGAGCCGAGGACATTGTTGTACTTAACATGAAGGGGATTTCCCTTATTTCAGATTATTTTTTAATCTGCCACGGCAATTCTGACAAGCAAGTGCAGGCTATTGCACGTGAAATGAAGGAAAAAGCCGAAGAGAATGGCATTGAAGTCAAGCGCATGGAAGGGTTTGACGAAGCAAAATGGATTCTTGTTGACCTTGGCGATGTTGTTGCACATATCTTCCACCGCGATGAAAGAAGCTACTACAACTTAGAACGCCTATGGGGAGATGCACCTTCAGAGGACCTTCAAAGCGAATTGAATCTATGAGCTATGAACGCTTTGCCTATGTTTACGATGCATTGATGAAGAATGCTCCCTACGAAAAGTGGCTGCAGCTTTTGCTTGATAAGTGGGGAAAGTATGATGTAAGCGGAAAGAAAATTCTTGACCTTGCCTGCGGAACAGGAGAATTCACTGTTGAACTGGCCAGGTGCGGTTTTGAAGTAGCCGGTGTTGATTTGTCGGAGGAAATGCTTTCTGTCGCCAATGAAAAGGCAAGTCTTATGGGGCTGCAGATTCCATTTTACCAGCAGGACATGGCTGGTCTAGAGGGACTTGGCGTGTATGATGGGGTCACGATTTTTTGCGACTCTTTGAATTACCTTAGAACAGAGAATCATGTTCAGGCTGCCTTCAGGGGTGTGAATGAGCATCTTCAGTCTGGCGGGTTATTCATGTTCGATGTGCACTCTGTTTATAAAATGGAGCAAATTTTCCAGAATCACACGTTTGCTGTCAACGATGAAGATGTATCATATATCTGGGATTGCTTTCCTGGTGAAGAGCCTTATAGTGTTGAACACGATTTGAGTTTCTTTGTACGTGATGAGGAATCCGGGTTATATGACCGCTTCGATGAATGGCATTATCAGCGTACCTATCAGACAGAAACCTATGAACGCTGGCTAAACGAAGCAGGCTTTGAAGTTTTGGAGGTTCTTGCTGATTTAAATGAAGAGCCCCCAAGCAATACAACGGAAAGAATTTTATATATCTGCAGGAAAAAATAAAAAAGTTGAACAGAGCATGCCATTCTCTGTTCAACTTTTTTTTTGAGGTAAGCAGGAAAATGCCCTTAAGCGGAGAATCTAGTATTTATGCCCAAAATCTTCTTCGATTTGCTCCAGATCTTCCTCGAATTTTGCCTGTGTTGCCTCAAAGAGCCGCGGAAACATATCACCGATAGCCCCTTCGAGCACCTTGATTCCTTCTCCTGTAATCCCGCCTTTTACGCAGACCTTTTCTTGCAGTGCTGGAAGAGAATAAATTTCCTGGCTTAATAACTCGCCTAATCCCGCCAGCATATTCTGTGTAAGAATCGTTGCTGTGGCTTCATCAATTTTCGTTGCCTGGCAGGCTCCATCAATGAACGCCCTTGCCAAAAAACTGAAGAAAGCAGGTCCGCAGCTGACAATATCAGAAGCTGCCCTGGTAATATCATTTGGTATAGAGACAGGAGCTGAGATGGATTTGGCCAAGTCTGAAATTTTCACCTGCCATTCACTGCTGCAAGCTTCTCCAAACGTCAGCAGAGAAACCCCTGATAGCGCGCGGTTTGTGATGCTTGGAATGAATCGTGCACAGTGGCAGTTCAGCTGTGATTCCAGCTGGGCCACTGAAATGGGGCTAGTAATTGATACAACACACTGTTCCTGTGTAACGGCCGGTTTTATTTTTGCAATCACTTCCGCAAATTGAAGTGGCTTTACACAAAGGAAGATCAGGTCAGCTCTCCTAGCCGTTTCCTCTGCCGTTTCTGCCACTGATATTGCCCCGCATCTCTCCTGCAGCGTTATAGCCTTTGAAAGTGTCCTGTTCGTGACTATAATCTCCTCGGGCTTTACAGCTCCAGCCCCAAGAAAAGCCTCTATTAAAATGGTTCCCATATTTCCTGTCCCGATAAAACCAATTTTCATCCTGCCACCCCCTCGTTTCTCCTAAATAGTATGATACATCCTCCTTGTCTTATGACTTCTGTAAAATCAATACGAAAGGATGTTAGTTTTCATGGATATTTTATTAAAAAAGAAAATAGCGGCCGTTTTTGGAGCTGTCATCCTTGCTTCAGGAGGATTTTACTATTATCAGGAAACAAAAAGCGGCCAGGAAAATCAAATGAATATTTTTCCTTCCCAAGCGGAAAATGCGTTTTCTGAGGATTCCTTAGCTGCCGGAGAAAAAAAGGCTCCAGCCGAAAAGAAGCCTTCTGTTATAAAGGTGGATGTGAAAGGGGCTGTTAAAGCTCCAGGAGTGTTTAATGCAAAAGAAGGAGACCGTGTGATAGATTTGATTGCAGCTGCGGGAAGTTTCTCCCGAGAGGCGGATAAAGATAAAGTGAACCTTGCTCAGCTTGTGCAGGATCAGATGGTCATTTATGTGCCGGCAAAAGGTGAAGCACCAGGGATGGGAGGAACTTTGGCAGCACCGGCAGGAGCCGTTTCTGTCCCGCAAGGAACGGGCGGAGGAGGAGGAGATGGAAAGGTAAATTTGAATACGGCTTCAGAGGCGGATCTTGAGACATTAACTGGCATCGGCCCGTCTAAGGCCCAGGCCATTCTGGAATACCGGGATAAAAATGGCGGCAGCTTCAAATCGGCTGAAGATTTAAAGAATGTGCCGGGAATCGGCGATAAAACCTTTGAAAAATTAAAGGATTCCATTTTTGTACAATGAATTCTTTAGAGCTTCATCTACACAATGATAGGCTTAAAAGGTAGAATGGAGGAGAAACCATTACTGCATGAGGGAGAGACAAATCATGAAACGTATCAGCTGGGATCAATATTTTATGGCACAAAGCCATTTATTAGCTCTAAGAAGCACTTGCACACGACTGACAGTAGGAGCCACCATAGTGCGCGACAAGCGTATCATTGCCGGAGGTTATAATGGTTCCATTGCAGGGGGCACGCATTGTATTGATGAAGGCTGCTATGTCATTGACCATCATTGTGTCCGCACCATTCATGCGGAAATGAATGCCATTCTGCAATGTGCCAAATTCGGGGTTCCTACAGGAGAAGCTGAAATATATGTGACGCATTTCCCATGTCTTCAATGCTGTAAATCCATCATTCAGGCAGGCATAAAAGCAGTTTATTATGCCAAGGACTATAAAAACCATCCTTATGCTATCGAACTGTTTGAGCAGGCAGGAGTGAAAGTTGAGCATGTCAGGGCGGAATCACCTGCACAAGGAGAAAAAGAAAAGCAGGATTTTGTTATGTCTCTGCTGACAGAACTCGGACATACCGGAAGAACTCCAGAAGAAATCGCGGAATTGCGGAAGCAGGCAGAATCAATATTCAATCCTACTGTTTAACGGGGGAGTTAAGTGGATAAAAAACTCATTTTCACAGCCGTATCAGCGGCACTTGGCACGTCCTGTTATTTTTCACGAAGCGGGAAGATTCTATTCATCCTGCTTCTGTATTTCATATTTCTATATATGACAGCAGGATTTAGAAATATGCTTCTTCAATGTGCGGCTGCTGCTTTATTTTTTTCATCGGCACACATTGCTGCAATCCGGCAAAAAACCGTATTTACAGGCAGGGAATCTACTTTTCTCATCACCTTTTCAGAAATGCCGGACTTTGATGGCAGCCTCATGAAAAGTCCAATAAAAAGCCGGAATGAAAGCCTTCAGCTATTTTACAGCATAGGAACTGAAGAAGAGAAATCTGCATTGCAGCAATACATGGACCCTGGGCTTTCCTGCTTGATTTCAGGCAAGCTTGAGAAGCCTGAAGCTGCACGAAATGAGAATGGATTTGATTATAAAAAATTTTTGATACAGAAAAACATTTCATGGATCCTCCGAGCCAAGACTTTATCGTTAGACAGATGCCGCCACAACACAAAAAACCCCGCACTCATGATTTCCTCACTCAGGGCAAAAGGAATCTCTTATATTTCGGAGCACTTTCCGGAATCTTCAAAAGGCTTTGTCTCTGCATTGATTTTTGGAGATGGGAAGGAGATCGGCGAAGAAGACTATCTTGCCTATCAGAGGCTTGGCATCGTCCACTTGCTGGCCATTTCCGGACTTCACGTCAGTTTTTTAACAGGCATTCTATTTTATCTGGGAATCCGCATGGGCATTACCAGAGAAAAAATGAGCATAATCATCCTTATTTTATTGCCCGCATATATGATCCTTTCAGGAGGCAGTCCATCTGTTTTGCGGTCCTGCCTTATGGCCATGCTGTATTTTTTCCTTTCCCTTTGCAGAAGAAAGCAGGCTATCACTGCAAGCATGGCTTGTGTATTTCTTTTTCTGCTTCTTTACCGTCCATACCTGTTATTTAATATCGGGTTTCAGTTATCTTTCCTTGTTTCATTCTCCATTGTTTTATCAAGCCCTATTCTAAAAAAATATCCTAACCATTTTCATCAGCTTTTAATAATGAGCATCATTTGCCAGCTGGCGTCCATACCTGTCCTTCTGTATCACTTTTATGAAGTCTCCGTGCTCGGCATCTTCTTGAACGTACTATACGTCCCGCTATATTCCATCCTGTTTCTTCCTTTTTCAATCATAGCCCTGGCTTTTTCGATTTTTTTGCCTCGCCTCTCGGAACCGCTGATTGTGCTGCTGGATCTTTCATTCCGGTTCTGCAGCTGGTTTGCAGAAAGGATATCAAACATTCCTCTGTCATACCTGACATTTGGAAAACCTGCTTATTGGACCATGCTGCTTCTTTCGCTCAGCATATTCATTTTATTTATACAATGGGAAAGAACCTCTCTTTCAAAGTGCCGTAAAGCAATATTTATGCTCGCTGCGGTGCTGCTTGTTCAATATCATATCAATAAAATTTCACCTTTTGGAGAAGTGACTTTCCTTGATGTAGGGCAGGGTGATTCAATTTTAATACAGCTGCCATACAACAGGGGCAATTATCTCATCGATACAGGCGGACGGCTGATGTTTCATCAAGAAAAGTGGAAAGAGCGCAGAAAAGTTTTTGATACGGGCAGCGGTACAATTATTCCGCTGCTGAAAAGCAAGGGGATCCATAGCCTGGATAAGCTGATACTGACGCATCCGGATACTGATCATATAGGAAGTGCAGATAAAATCCTTACAGGCATTGGGGTAAAACAGATTGTATTAGGGATGGGGAATGAACAGAAATATAGGGAAAAGAATTTTATACAGACTGCAGCAAGGAAGGGGATACCGGTTGCAGAGGTGAAAAGAGGGGATCGCTGGAAGGCAGGAGAAGCAGAATTTTTTGTGCTCAATCCCTTTCGAACGGAAGAAGAGACAAATGAATCATCCATCGTGCTGTATGCAAAAATGGGGGGCCTTACCTGGCTGTTTACAGGCGACTTTGGTGTGAAAAGCGAAGGAGAGCTGCTGCACACCTTTCCGGGGCTTTCCGCAGATATTCTAAAAGCAGGCCATCATGGCAGCAAAACATCTTCTTCTGCAGAATTCCTGAATGGCATTTCGCCAATGGCGGCCGTCATTTCTGCAGGAAAAAAAAACCGCTACGGCCATCCGCACCAGGAAACACTCAAAGCATTATCCATGCTTCATATCAAGGTCTTCCGGACAGATGAACAGGGGGCAGTGACTTATCGCTTTTCAGGGAGAAGGGGAACCTTTTCAACAAGTTTGCCATAGTATGTCAGTAAAGGAAGAGGAAATGAAGAAAGAGACCCTAAAGAAAAGCGGCCTCCGTCGGGCGGGAATTCTTCCATTTTCTCCTTGTTAACGCATTCATTTTTGCCGGATAGTGTACTTAAGAACCTATCGTATGAATGACGGTAGCAATGATGAACAACACGGCAAAAAATGCAAATGAAACACCAAATCCAACTCCGGCGTCAACTGCATCATTACGTTTCGATTGGACATTTTTTTCGAATTCGTTCATGGCTAACCCCTCCTATTTCACTTTTAGTATAAGCGATTACAAAATAAAAATCTACAGTTCCATTTTGATTTCCTATACTGACAAGAGTTGTCACAAATACTTTAGCCGTGAGGGGCAACAATAATTATATGAAGCAGGTTGAGCTTCTGAATCAGGCGGCAGACATACTCATTTCATATCTAATACCGCTGTATAAGAAAGTAATCCGGAACTTTCTTGGCAGCGTTTATATAAATCGGGGATTGGCCTATTAGGCCGATTCCCGTTAATAGCTTGTCAAAATGCTTTCTTATCTATACCATTATAATAAGAATACATAGCAAAGAGGCGGTTTTCATTGGTATTAGATATTTGGAAAAGTATTAAAGCAAAGCAGTTTGCCCCTGTGTACCTGGTTTATGGGACAGAAGCTTACCTGATAAACGAAACTAAGCAGCTTTTTTTGCAGCATGCACTTACAGAAGAGGAGATTGATTTTAACTTTGCTCAGTTTGATTTAGAAGAAACTCCAATAGAAACAGCACTTGAAGACGTTGAAACACTCCCTTTTATGGGAGATCGGCGTCTTGTTTTCATGCAGAACCCATTCTTTTTGACTGCGGAGAAAACAAAATCAAGAATTGAGCATCAGGTGAAAAGGCTTGAGGAATATTTATCGAATCCTGCCCCTTATTCCATTGTTGTGCTAACGGCTCCTTACGAAAAGCTGGATGAGCGGAAAAAAATCACTAAGGAGCTTAAAAGGAAGGCAGTTCTTGTCGAAGCGAAAAAACTGAATGATCATGAACTGAAAGCATGGATCAGGGAAAGGGCAGCCATTTCGCATGTGCAGATTGATGAAAATGCCATTGATTTATTGCTCGAACTTGCTGGCACAAACCTTATGCAGCTTACCAGCGAAATTGATAAAATGGCTTTGTATGCGGATGACGAAAAAAAGATAGATACTCTGGTTGTTGAAAAGCTTGTTGCTAAATCACTGGAACAAAATATTTTCACGCTTGTAGATTATGTTCTGCAGCGGAACATTGAGGGGGCGATAACCATTTATCGTGACCTTCTGAGGCAAAATGAAGAGCCGATTAAAATCCTGAGCGTAATTGCAGGACAAATCCGCATGCTGTACCAGGTGAAGGAGCTGTCAAGGCAAGGCTACAGTCAGCAGAAGATTGCTTCAGCGCTTAAGGTCCATCCTTACCGTGTGAAGCTGGCTGCCGCAAAAACAAACACATTTCAGGAAAAAGAACTCCTGGCCATTGTGAAAGATCTTGCCGAAGCTGATTATAAAATAAAAACGGGCCAGGCTGACAAAGCACTCACACTGGAACTGCTGCTCTTGAAAATGAGGTAATGGATAGGTTTTGTTGAAATGGCCGGCTGATTTGCGCTGCAGGTGCTTCACTTTCCGCGGGACGTGCGGTGAAGCTTCCTCGATTCGAGTCTGCTGGGTCTCGCCTGCCACGCTGATCCCGGGCAGGAGTCTCGCACCTTTCGCTCCAATCCGCCTATTTCTGTTTGAATAGTAACCAGTAATAAAAAAGCCAGCTTCCTTATGTCTAAAGGAAGCTGGCTTTTTATAAGTTAAAATCAGTTATTACCACACTGATAGCCTTGTTCTTGTATCGTTTTTATCTGTAATATAGTTAAGGCTATTAAAACCTTTTAATTTCGCATTTTGATATAAGCCTTCGAGTTTTTCCTTGTTTTTACAATAAATTGACACATATATAGAATCAACAACTAAAAGCACGAGCTGACAATTGCTGTTTACATATTCCTCATACGTTTCAATAAGTAATGAATTCTTCCCTTTCGGATAGGCTTGTAAATTTACAAAAATGAGATAATTATTTTTTTTCCAAAAGTTCTCTAAGAAATAAGCCATCCATCTCGTTTGTCTCTTCCGGGAAAAGAGGTTCCCTTAACTCTTCATCCTCCACTAAATAGGATTCTTCGTCACCGCTTGCCCAAACGAATTCAGTAATATCAAAAGACATTAATACCTTCCAAAGAAAACTTCCATATTCATTGGGAATTTCGAAAGTTATACCTCGTTTCATTTTTCATCTCATTCCTTTATTTAATTTTAAATAGATCTAAGCCTATCATGGGCAGTGTTTATAGAACAAACCATAAGCCGTCATTTTGCTTAAACCATTGTAGGGTCATAACGGAATCTGAGTATTACCAAAAATAGAGAAAAACTCAATTAATGGGTGAGATATTTAGTTGCCGATCTATTACATCGGTCTATGCAGCCTTTTACTACTGTGATAATGATTGATATTTTGAAAATGGTAAAACCTTGATTCCTGGAGTCCTGCACCTTTCTCTCCAATCAACCTGCTTTAACAATGGGTTTGCCTCGAGAACTTATTATAACAACAATTGTTAAGAAAAGAGCCTTTATTTTAAACGGACAGCTAGTTAAAGAAAACAACAAAACCGTAATCAATAAGGATAGAGAAGTTGAAACTTATTATTATTTCTCTAGGAGCTTTTACGCCAATTAGGAATTAAAGGAAATTAATTAATATTGGTAATTTTACCTTTTATGGTAAAATATATAGGGATTATTCAGCTAAAGACACAGTTATTTAAAAGGAATTTATCAGGGAGAATGAGAAATTTGAAATTAGCTGTTCCTAAAGGGGAATTAGGATGAGAGTACATATATGGCATACTGGCAGGGTTTATATTGATCAGGCGTTAGCTTTTCGAGAGAGAGGAATGCACCCTATCCCGTATTCTGGCTGGTTTAGGGGAGAAAGTAAAAAGATGTGGGTTCCTGTTTCCACTTACCTTATTGAGCATCCAAAAGGCCTAGTTTTGGTAGATACAGGCTGGAATGAAGAAATCAGGATTAACCAAAAAAAACATTTAGGACGTTTAGCATATTCTATGTTCAGAGGAGAACTTCCTCATGGGGAATCAATATCCGAAAAATTAAATTTTATGGGGATAAAAAGCAGCGAAATTGACTTTGTTTTATTAACACATCTACATTCAGACCACGTTAGTGGATTAAGCCATTTGCAAGATGCAAAAAAAATATATACAAGTGAATTGGAGTGGAAGGCAGCAAATAAAAATGCTGGTTACATAAAGTCAATGTGGGAAGGTATACCGATTGACACATTTAGTTTGGAAGATATACCATATGGTCCTTTTAATAAAGGGATTGATTTTTTTGGAGACGGCACGTTATTTTTAGTTCATACTCCCGGTCATAGTGAAGGCATGTTTTCTTTACTCGTTCAATTAAATGATGGCTGGCTGCTATTAGCAAGTGATGTTGGCTATGCGAAAAAATCCTGGGAACAAATGATTTTGCCTGGTGTTACATCTAATAAAGCTAATGCAAAAAAATCATTAGAATGGATACGCAGTTTTTCAAAAAGGGAGGATTGTTTGCGCGTCATTGCGAATCACGATTCAGAGATAAGTCCTTTTACTATTGAATCAAGATAAATTCAGTTTAGAAAAAGGTAATAGGTAATGCCTTACACAGTTCATTTATGTGAAGAATTGCACTTGAAAAGACTAGTCTTTCTGTAATTGAATAACAAACTAGCGTAATGGACGGGCTATTTGAAGAAAATTAAACCAATGAGGGTAAGCGGGTTATCTATAGTGGTAACGTATACTTTATATTCTTTTATTTTAAATAGGTGTTTTACACAACATTGTTTTTTTGTGAACTTTATTGATTGCAGCGGAAATCTCCCGGCGAGTTTAATATAGTAAATTGTCTATGGGAAAACCCTCGCGGCCGTAAGCCCATTAATGAGGAATCATGCAAAAAGGTGACAGCCATAATGGCCGTCACCTTTTTGCAGCGTGAAAAAAACGACCCGGGTGGATCGTTCGTTGAGCATTCATTAAGCGTTTAAAGAGTTAAGTCTTTTCGTTAAACGAGATTTTTTACGGGCTGCCGCATTTTTATGGATTAATCCTTTAGATGCAGCCTTGTCTAATTTTTTAGAAGCAGCTAATAGAGCTTCTTTTGCATTGTCTGCACTGTTAGCTAATGCAGTTTCAGCGACTTTCACTGAAGAGCGCATGTTAGACTTTACAGTTGCGTTTTGAGCGCGGTTAGTATCGCTTGTTTTTACGCGTTTAATTGCAGATTTAATGTTTGGCATTCCGTTCACCTCCTACACAAGAAATCGAGATTATATGAACTCGACTTTTCAAATCTATACCAAATAGCACAAGTGATATTTTATCAGACTGCTCCCTATAATGCAATACTCTGAATCAGAATCGAAAAGGAATTATTTTTTTAAGACCAAGCTTTATCTCGTTACATATCATTGTATCAAAAGAATAAAGAATAAAAAAGCAATATCGGAAGAATGTTTATAAGAAAGTATGGAGAGTACTAGATTATATTCTTTTACAGATGGGAGAACAAGCTTTGATGAAAAAGAAATTGGATGTTAGCCAATATTCAGTACGGACAGATCTTGCTGTAGAGGCAAGGGAGCTTGTCATGGACAACAATGGAGTTGCGGGTGAAAAAGATGTTTCTCATATTGAAGGTGTCATCATTAAGGAAAAGGATGTTGATGACCTGAAAATTTCTTTGATAGAAGTAACAGCAGAAGGCGAAAAGCATATCGGCAAAAAGCCAGGCAGCTATTTAACGATTGAAGTACAGGGAATCCGGCAGCAAAATACGGAAACCCAGCATAAGGTAGAGCAGGTATTTGCTAGTGAGCTTGGAAGTTTTATAAAAGGAATGGGCATCACAAAAGACAGCAGCTGCCTTGTAGTCGGACTTGGGAACTGGAATGTGACTCCTGATGCTTTAGGGCCGGCAGTAGTGGAAAATCTTGTGGTTACCAGGCATTTATTTCAGCTTCAGCCGGAATCCGTCGAGGAGGGATACAGGCCAGTAAGCGGCATTGCTCCTGGAGTTATGGGAATTACCGGCATCGAGACGAGTGACATCATCCTTGGGGTGATTGAAAAAAGCAAGCCGGACTTTCTCATTGTGGTGGATGCGCTCGCCGCACGCTCTCTTGAGAGAGTCAATGCCACAATCCAGATCTCAGATACAGGCATCCATCCAGGCTCCGGAGTCGGAAATAAAAGAAAAGAACTCAGTAAAGAATCGCTGGGAATTCCAGTCATTGCTGTAGGCGTGCCAACTGTAGTGGACGCGGTTACGATTACGAGTGATACGATTGACTATATTTTGAAGCATTTTGGCAGCGAGCTAAAGGAGGGTGACAGGCCATCGAGGGCACTCGCCCCTGCAGGGTTCAGTTTTGGAAAAAAGAAAAAACTGACTGAGGAAGATTTGCCTGATGAACAGCACAGACAGACCTTTTTAGGCATCATTGGCACCCTTGGAGAAGATGAAAAAAGGAAACTCATCCATGAAGTGCTTTCGCCTATCGGACATAATCTGATGGTGACGCCTAAGGAAGTGGATGTATTCATAGAGGATATGGCCAATTTACTAGCGAACGGATTGAATGCAGCCCTCCATGAAGCCATCAACCAGGGGAATACGGGCTACTATACGCGCTAAAGAAACTAGCTTTTTTCAAAAAACCCGTTCTACTTCTTCTAGTATCTTCATAAGCATTACTAGACAAGCTTTAGAAAGGGTGACAAAGAAAAGATGCGAAGAAACCGGCATACAGGTATGATCACAGTTATCAATGGCTCAACGATTATTAAGGGTTTTCTTTCGATTCTGGTTCTGCTTCTTTTCATTTTTTCGGCGAGCGGGGTTCTCACATCTCTGCGGCCAGAGTATAGGATTTCATCCGGTTCGGTCAATTCGGTTGCCAACCAATTTTCAGGAAAAATGCTCTTCTCCATGCTGGCGAGCGAAAATCATTACTTTTTTAACGCACTCCCAGGAGGAGAGCCTGCCGTTAGCGTGACTCCCCAGCTTTTAAAGCTGACAACCAATATTTCTATGGATGATCCCAGAAGCCTTCTAGGCAGGGAACTGCCAGGCTTCTCGATATTTGATACGGAAATCCTCGTGGCAGGAAAAGGGACGAACTATACCAATATGCCTTATGAATCGTCGCCTCCAGGTGATGTAGCGGAAAATGGAAAGGATGCTGCACTCCAGAATGTGGATCAAATAAAAGAACCGCAAAAGCAGGTATCCCAGGATCCTAAAATGACTACTGGCGGGCGAAAAGTGGTTTTGATATATAATTCGCACAACAGGGAATCCTTTCTGCCTTATCTCAAAGGTGTGACAGATCCGAATATGGCGAGCCATTCAAAAATCAATGTAACCAAGCTAACTGATAAGCTTGTACAGGATTTAAATGATAAGGGGATAGGATCCCAGGCCAGCAAGACAGATATCCTTGCAAGGCTTAATCAAAAAGGTCTGAAATATTCCAGGTCCTATCAGGAGGAAAGAGGCGTCTTGCAGACAATGATCGCCTCCAATAAGAATCTTCAGTATTTTGTCGATATTCACCGGGACTCGAGGCGCAAAAAAGACACTACTATTGTGCTGAACGGAAAAAGCTATGCCAAGATTGCTTTTGTAATTGGAGGGAAAAATGCCAATTATGAAAAAAACGCTGCACTCGCAAGCAAGATGCATAAGGCGCTTGATAAAAAATATCCCGGATTATCAAGGGGAGTGCTGCTGAAAAAAGACAAAGGTGACAATGGTGTGTATAACCAGGATCTTTCCTCGAATGCCATGCTTATTGAAATTGGCGGAGTGGATAATAATTTCGATGAAATGTACCGGACAATTAATGCCTTTGCAGATGCATTCAGTGAAATCTACTGGGATGCTAAATCCGTAAACGGATCATCAGGCAGTCCGGCAGCAAAATAACCGCAGAAAGGAGCTGTTTCCATGTTTCGGTTTTCAATGAAATGTCTAGGCGTAACACTTATCTTATTCCTTGGGGTCCTGATCGGCATGCAGTATGCCAATCAGGGAATGAAAACGATGAAAGGCTTCAATGACCCTAAACTGTACAATGCATTCACAGTGAAGGAATCCAAAAAGGGCAATATGGAAGCAGCCATTCTCGGCGAAAAAGTAACCAGCCACGACCTTGAAAAAAAGAAAGAAAAGCTCCAGCAGCTTAAAGCCTATAATGTTTTTTCATCGGCAGGAAAGCAGCTGTCGCAATCTTTGACAAGTCTCTTCGAAAAAACGGCAGATAAAATAGGCGGCACCCGCTGAAAAAGCTGGAATCAGAAACCACTTGTGATGTTGGTTTCTTTTTTTTGGCTCTGTCAAAGGTCGTTGTTGATATTTATTTAAAAGGAACAAAGGTTCTATAATAGGGTCATCAAATATGAGTTGGTGATAACTGTGAGAGCAACCGAAATCCTCAAAGCCATTCAAAAACTTAATCCAGCAGAAACGCATCGGTTGCGAGAATATTTAATCGATGCTCTTACTGTGTCATCCTAAACAGGGACGGTTTTGCAAGAAATCTCAGAACGTAAGAACTAAGGAAGGCTTTCATTGTACTGATTGTGAGTCGAAGTATATTGTACGTTTTGGGAAGTATTCTACTATCGTGGATGGTCAAGAAGTGAAGAAACAGCGTTATCGCTGTAAAGGGTGTAGAAAGACTTTTACTGACTTCACCAATACAGCACAATACCGAACACGTCATCTTAATCATTGGACGAAATTCATGAAATGTATGATTGAAGGATATTCTCTTCGTAAAACGGCAGAGTTAATTGGTACCAAGAGACCGTGACAAAGCGACCTTTTCACAGACATTAGAAATGGGGCGGTTAACCAAAGAGCAATTAAACAAAGCTATTGGGCATAAACTTTCAAACAAAAATGTGTTGTGCACCTATGCTTGGCGTGCCTTTAAAACCTATGCCGCTGAAAATGATATGGACATTTATCAATTCAAATCTGATGATAAAACTCGGACTAAGGGTCTATATCATATTCAAAACGTCAACAACTACCACCGCAGTCATCAAAGAAATGAAGTCACGATGAAAGATATGATAGTAGTGGGGAATTTAATTCCAAACAAGGAAACATATGATACATTTAGGGTATCTAAGTTCGAGATATAAACTATATTTTTCAATCAATTGGAGTTGTTATCCGGAATAAAAAACTATACTATTTTCGTTCGGGGGAAAAACACTTGAGAAAAATCACCTTATCAAATGGAGAAACGGTAGAAGTTGAGTGCCTTAGTTGTGCATTAACAAGTGGATTAGTTGAACCAGAAGGAGGCGTAGTTATTGAAACAGAGCACTTTCACGCCCATCAAGATGTCGCTTATCCAATTAGAGGGCTAATAATTTTAGCTTCCAAAAGACACATCAAATGTTTAGATGATTTAACCGAGTCCGAAAGATTAGACTACATAAACATTTTAGCAAGAATAAGAAAAGCACAAAGAGATGCTTTAGGGATTGAATATGTCTATTATTTTTACAACGAAGACACCACCCATCATTTTCATACTTGGATGGTTCCAAGATATGAATGGATGTATGAATTCGGGCGTTCAGTTGAGTCAGTTCGACCAGTATTACTTCACGCTAGAAATGAAATGAATAACAAGGAAAATGTTGAAGAAGTTATGGAAGCCATCAACATTCTTACCGAAGAGTTAAATAAATAATTTTAAGAAATTCCGTTTTTAGGAAGTTCTCTTTTTTTTAGGCTCTTTTCTTAATGATTGTTGTTTTTTAATATGTTCCGTGAAGCGATTCCGTTGTTAAACCGGGGATTGGAGTCTCGCACCTTACGCTCCAATCAGCTCTGTTTAACAATGTGATTACCTTATAAAGCTTATTAAAAACATTAATTTTCAAGAAGGCTGTTTTCGTAAACTGTGCACTGAACAGGGGGCTGATTTCCGCTTCAGGATGCTCTTGTCCTTGTTAGCCCCTGTCTTCAGAGCCTAGCTTGCTGTGCAAAAGACCTCACGAGCCAGGAAGGCAAAGGTCAGCCTTCCAGTCCCATGCGCCTATTTGCTTCGCAAGCTAAACAGGCGCATCCGCTTTTCTTGTTGAATCTCTCTTTTTGTACTGCTATAATCAAAAATAGTGCATTGTGTCGACAAGTAGGAGTGAATGTTATGAATAGAGAAGAAAAGTTAAAGAGGCAATCTAAAATTCGTAACTTTTCGATTATTGCTCATATTGACCATGGTAAATCTACATTGGCGGATCGTATTTTAGAAAAGACGAACGCTTTGGCTCAGCGCGAGATGAAGAGCCAGCTTTTGGATTCGATGGACCTTGAGCGTGAACGGGGAATTACGATTAAATTAAATGCTGTTCAATTACGATATACAGCCAAGGATGGAGAAGAGTACATATTCCATTTGATTGATACACCAGGGCATGTCGACTTCACTTATGAAGTATCGCGTAGCCTTGCTGCCTGTGAAGGAGCGGTCCTGGTTGTGGATGCTGCCCAGGGTATTGAGGCGCAGACTCTGGCCAATGTGTATCTGGCTTTGGATAATAACCTTGAGATTATTCCGGTTATCAATAAGATCGATTTGCCAAGTGCCGATCCTGAACGGGTCCGCGGCGAAATTGAAGATGTAATCGGGCTGGATGCGAGCGATGCCGTTCTTGCCTCTGCAAAAGCAGGGATTGGGATTGAAGATATCCTTGAGCAGGTTGTAGAACTTGTTCCTGCCCCGCAAGGCGATCCGGAAGCACCTTTGAAGGCGCTGATTTTTGACAGCTTGTATGATGCTTACCGCGGAGTTGTTGCTTACATCCGTATAGTTGAAGGCTCTGTCAAAGTCGGCGATAAAATTAAAATGATGGCAACGGGAAAAGAATTCGAAGTCATCGAACTCGGTGTGTTCACGCCAAAAGCTAAGCAGCTGGATGAATTGACTGTGGGAGATGTAGGTTTCCTGACAGCCGCCATTAAAAATGTCGGCGATACGCACGTGGGGGATACAATTACAGGTGCCAAGAATAGTGCTGCTGAAGCACTGCCCGGCTACCGTAAATTGAACCCGATGGTATACTGCGGTTTGTATCCGATTGATTCAGCCCGTTTCAATGATTTAAGAGATGCGCTGGAAAAGCTTGAATTGAATGATTCTGCGCTTCAGTTCGAACCGGAAACCTCCCAGGCCCTAGGCTTCGGCTTCCGCTGCGGATTCCTTGGACTTCTTCATATGGAAATCATCCAGGAGCGTATTGAACGCGAATTTAAAATTGATCTGATTACAACAGCACCAAGTGTAATTTACGATGTTATCTTAACGGATGGCACCCAGCTGAAGGTGGATAACCCTTCCAATATGCCGGATCCCCAGAAAATAGACCGTGTGGAAGAACCTTATGTAAAAGCGACCATGATGGCACCTAATGAATTCGTAGGGGCGATTATGGAGCTTTGCCAGAATAAACGGGGAAATTTCATCGATATGCAGTATATGGATGAAAACCGTGTCAGCATTGTATATGAAGTTCCGCTTTCTGAAATTGTTTATGACTTCTTTGATCAATTGAAGTCCAATACAAGGGGATACGCTTCATTTGATTATGAAATGATCGGCTATAAAACCTCTAAGCTTGTGAAAATGGATATCCTTTTGAATGCAGAAACAGTTGATGCCTTGAGCTTTATTGTTCACAACGATTTCGCCTATGAACGCGGCAAGCTGATCGTTGACAAACTGAAAGCATTGATTCCAAGACAGCAATTCGAGGTGCCGATCCAGGCTGCCATCGGGCAAAAAATTGTAGCACGTTCAACAATCAGCGCCATGCGTAAAAACGTGCTGGCAAAATGTTACGGCGGAGATATTTCCCGTAAACGTAAATTGCTTGAAAAGCAAAAAGAAGGTAAAAAGCGGATGAAGCAGGTTGGTTCTGTAGAAGTGCCGCAGGAAGCTTTCATGGCGGTTCTGAAAATGGACGACACGACTCCGAAAAAATAAATAAGCAAAAAAAGAGGTTAGACCGGTCACAACTGACATCTAGCCTCTTTTTCTATCTTGTAAGCCAGACTAAAAGGGTGATGACAATGATTAAAAGTGCATATCTTCACATTCCGTTTTGTGAGCATATTTGCCATTATTGCGATTTTAATAAAGTTTTCCTGCAGGGGCAGCCTGTAGATGAATATCTGAAGAGCATGAAAAAAGAAATGGAGCTCTCCCTCCGCACATACACGGCCGGCAATCTTGACACTATTTTCGTCGGAGGAGGTACTCCGACTTCCTTAGATGAAAAACAGCTGGAATATTTGTGTGCATCCATTAAAGAAACCCTTCCTTTTAACGAAAATACTGAATACACATTTGAAGCCAATCCCGGAGATTTATCGGCTGAGAAGCTGAAGGTGCTTTATGACTCAGGTGTAAACAGGCTAAGCTTTGGGGTGCAGAGCTTTAATGATGAGCTATTAAAGAAGATTGGCAGAACACACAAGGCTTCGGATGTATATGAAACACTTGAAAAAGCCAGGGCGGCCGGTTTTACTAATATCAGCATTGATTTAATATACGGTCTTCCAGGGCAGGAAATGGAAGACTTCAAAGATACTTTGAATAAGGCGATGGAGCTTTCGCTTCCTCACTTTTCAGGATATTCATTGATTGTTGAGCCAAAAACTGTTTTTTACAACCTTATGCAAAAAGGAAAGCTCAATCTGCCGCCGCAGGAACTGGAAGCGCAGATGTATGAGGTGCTGATGGAAACGATGGGCAAGCATGGCCTCCGCCAATATGAGATTTCGAACTTTGCAAAGCCTGGTTTTGAAAGCAGACATAACCTGACATACTGGAATAATGAAGAGTATTTCGGGTTTGGGGCAGGGGCGCACAGCTATACATCAGGGAAAAGAATTGCCAATTACGGACCCCTGAAAAAATACATGACCCCTATTTCAGAGGGAGAATTGCCTGCAATGGAGGAGCATACTGTTTCTATAAAAGAAAAAATGGAAGAAGAAATGTTTTTAGGCCTCCGAAAAGCAGAGGGCGTTTCACTTGCGCATTTCAGGGAAAAGTTTTCTGTAGAAATGAAGGAGATTTTCGGGAAACCGCTCGAAGAACAATTCTCAAAAGGGCTGCTGGAAGAAAGAGCCGGCACCGTCCGTTTGACCCAACAGGGAAAGCTGCTGGGCAATGAAGTCTTTCAATCATTTTTATAAGAAAAAAAGAAATGTTTATCCGTTGACATCATTGGCTTCATTTGTTAATTTATTAGT
Source organism: Bacillus sp. MUM 13 (assembly GCF_001866725.1). Classification (NCBI taxonomy): domain Bacteria; kingdom Bacillati; phylum Bacillota; class Bacilli; order Caryophanales; family Bacillaceae; genus Bacillus; species Bacillus sp. MUM 13. The sequence goes on along the minus strand of NZ_MLYQ01000020.1, from coordinate 17,052 downwards.
AGTATTAGCACTCAGTGGTATAGAGTGCTAACAGAGGTGATCAAACATGTTAACTGATCGTCAATTGCTGATCCTGAAGGTTATTATCGATGACTTTATTAGAAATGCTCAGCCGGTAGGCTCGCGAAGCTTGTCAAAAAAAGAAGAAATCACCTTTAGTTCAGCGACAATCCGCAATGAAATGTCGGATCTTGAAGAATTGGGCTTTATCGAAAAAACTCATACTTCATCAGGGCGTATCCCGTCTGAACAAGGGTATAGATACTACGTGGATCATCTTCTCCACCCGCAAAGGCTTAAGAAGGATGACAGGGCAATGCTGCAGTCCATTTTTGCTGAGCGGATTTATGAACTGGAGAAAATTGTCCAGAAATCTGCAAAGATCCTTTCTGAATTAACAAGCTATACAAGCATCGTGCTGGGCCCGAAAGTGAAGGATAATAAGCTCCGGAAGATCCAGATTGTCCCTATCAGCCAAGATACAGCTATTGCCATTATCATAACGGATACCGGGCATGTGGAAAACAAGATGATTTCCCTGCCGCCGTCCTTCGATTTGAATGAAATTGAAAAGATGGCGAACATCCTTAATGACAGGCTGGCTGGAGTGCCGCTTGCAGAGCTGAAGGATAAAATTTATAAAGAAGTTGCCGTGCTTTTGAGGCAGCATATCCATGATTACGGTACAATTGTATCGTCTCTGGCAGATACTTTTGCGGTTTCCGAAGCCGGAAAAATCTTTTTTGGCGGCAAAACCAATATGCTGAAGCAGCCTGAATTTCATGATATCGAAAAAGTGACATCACTGCTTTCGATGATTGAACAGGAACAGGGAATGTATGATTTGATCAAACAAAACCCAGCTGGTATCCATGTGAAAATCGGCCGGGAAAATAATAATACGGTACTTGATGACTGTAGCCTGATTACTGCCACTTACTCAGTGGGCGAGGAGCAGGTTGGCACAATTGCAATCCTGGGACCTACAAGAATGCAGTATTCACGAGTCATCAGTCTATTGGAATTTTTCTCGAACGACATGACCGCACTTTTGACAAGATTGTATCAAAACCATTAGCAAAGGCAATATTGGTAGGGGGATGAATATCCTCCCTGCTTAATATTCCTAGCATATAAACAACCCTTTTAGGGAGGTGAAATTGTGACAGAAGAAAAAAAGAACGAATCAACTGTTGAAAATGAGACAGCTGCAGAAACTGAGGCTGATGCTATATTTGCAGAAGGTGATGTTCAGGATGAGAATCTCCAAGCATCTGAAGAAACGACGGATTCATCCGCTAAAATCGCTGAATTGGAAGCGAAAATAGAGGAGATGGAGAATCGATACCTTCGCCTTCAGGCTGATTTTGACAATTCACGGCGCCGTTCGAAATTGGATTTTGAAGCGGCTCAAAAATATAGAGCTCAGAATCTTGCTTCTGAACTTCTTCAGGCCCTTGATAACTTTGAAAGAGCCATTAAGGTGGAAGCTGATAATGAGCAGACTAAATCCTTGCTTCAAGGCATGGATATGGTGCATAAGGGCATTTTAGCTGCACTTAAAAAAGAAGGCGTTGAGCCGATTGAATCAGTTGGAAAAGAATTTGACCCCCACTTGCACCAGGCTGTAATGCAGGTAGAGGATGAAAATTTCGAATCCAATGTGGTTGTGGAAGAATTCCAAAAAGGATACATGCTAAAAGATCGGGTCCTTCGCCCTGCTATGGTCAAAGTGAACGGATAATCCGATTATAATCGGTTACATACGAAAACGGGAGGTAATGGAAAAATGAGCAAGATTATTGGTATTGACTTAGGTACAACGAACTCTTGTGTCGCTGTACTGGAAGGCGGCGAGCCTAAAGTAATTCCGAATCCGGAAGGCAACCGCACAACTCCTTCAGTTGTTGCGTTCAAAAATGGGGAAAGACAGGTCGGTGAAGTTGCAAAACGCCAATCGATCACAAATCCTAATACAATTATTTCAATCAAACGCCATATGGGTACAGCTCATAAGGTAGAGGCAGAAGGAAAAGAATATTCTCCTCAAGAAGTTTCTGCAATCATCCTTCAGTATTTAAAATCATATGCTGAGGAATATCTTGGAGAAAAAGTTACAAAAGCAGTTATTACGGTTCCTGCTTACTTCAATGACGCTGAGCGCCAGGCAACTAAGGATGCAGGGCAAATTGCCGGACTTGAAGTAGAGCGCATCATCAATGAGCCGACTGCAGCAGCACTTGCATACGGTTTGGACAAAACAGAAGAAGACCAGACAATCCTTGTTTTTGACCTTGGCGGCGGTACTTTCGACGTTTCCATCATGGAGCTTGGAGATGGCGTATTTGAAGTTAAAGCGACTGCAGGAGATAACAGATTGGGCGGAGACGACTTTGACCAGGTCATCATCGACTATCTGGCTGCTGAATTCAAAAAAGAAAACGGTATTGACCTTTCTAAAGATAAAATGGCTCTTCAGCGTTTAAAAGATGCTGCTGAAAAAGCGAAAAAGGATCTTTCAGGCGTTACTTCAACACAAATTTCACTTCCTTTCATTACAGCTGGAGAAACAGGACCTCTTCACCTTGATGTGAACCTTACAAGAGCGAAATTTGATGAGCTTTCTTCAAGCCTTGTAGAACGCACAATGGGACCTACTCGCCAGGCACTTAAAGATGCAGGCCTTTCACCATCTGATATCGATAAGGTTATCCTTGTCGGCGGATCTACCCGTATTCCTGCTGTTGTGGAAGCGATCCGCAAAGAAACAGGAAAAGAGCCGCATAAAGGCGTAAACCCTGATGAAGTAGTAGCAATGGGTGCTGCAATCCAGGGCGGAGTGCTTACAGGCGATGTGAAGGATGTTGTACTTCTTGATGTAACACCTCTTTCTCTTGGAATTGAAACAATGGGCGGAGTATTCACAAAATTAATTGACCGCAATACAACGATTCCTACAAGCAAGTCACAGGTATTCTCAACTGCTGCAGATAACCAGACTGCTGTTGACATCCATGTGCTTCAGGGTGAGCGCCCAATGGCAGCCGACAACAAAACACTTGGCCGTTTCCAATTGAGCGATATCCCGCCGGCACCACGCGGAATCCCTCAGGTTGAGGTTACATTTGATATTGATAAAAACGGCATTGTAAATGTTCGCGCTAAAGATCTTGGCACAAACAAAGAGCAGGCCATCACAATCAAATCATCATCAGGCCTTTCTGATGAAGAAATCGACCGCATGGTACGCGAAGCGGAAGAAAATGCGGAAGCAGACAAAAACCGCAAAGAAGAAGTTGAGCTTCGCAACGAAGCAGATCAGCTAGTATTCCAAACTGAAAAGACTTTAAAAGATCTTGAGGGCAAAGTAGATGAAGCAGAAGTTGCTAAAGCAAACGAAGCGAAGGATGCTTTGAAAGAAGCGATCGAGAAAAATGAAATCAGCGATATCCGTGAAAAGAAAGATGCACTTCAGGAAATCGTGACGAATCTTTCCGTGAAGCTTTATGAAGAAGCTGCAAAAGCCCAGCAGGCTGCTCAAGGCGGAGCTGACCAGCAGGGAAATGGCGACGATAACGTAGTGGACGCTGAGTACACAGAAGTTAACGACGACGATAAAAAATAATTCAGCTAAAAAAAGCTGAATTGGCTACCATTAAAAAAGTCAAAGTCAGGGTTTCTTGGCTTTGGCTTTTTTTAAATGAGACGTATTGTTTATCTCTGAAGGTGCGGGATTCCAAAGGCGGGCTGCCGGCCGAAGTCCCCTTGCCTGAAAGTGGTTTTCGAAATGGCGGTAAGATGCAATCGGAACATGGTTAATTTTCCCTTTAGCTGGAAATGGATGAAGCTGTATGCATATGATAAAGGGTCCTGTGTTAAATGATGGGAGCAGTCATTTGCCGGCCTTACTTTTTACCTTGCACTTTAACTTTAAAAAATGATAATATTATCTTTATGTGAAACGGATCGGGAGTGGATTAATCTATGAGCAAACGTGATTTTTACGAGGTATTGGGAGTGTCGAAAAGTGCTTCCAAAGATGAAATAAAGAAAGCATACCGCAAGCTTTCCAAACAATATCATCCTGATATTAATAAAGAAGCAGATGCGGCAGACAAGTTCAAGGAAATCAAGGAAGCTTATGAAGTATTGAGCGATGAACAAAAGAAAGCCCATTACGACCAATTTGGGCATACAGACCCTAATCAGGGCTTTGGCGGTTTTGGCGGCCAGGACTTTGGCGGCGGCGGTTTTGGCGGGTTTGAAGATATCTTCAGCACGTTCTTTGGCGGCGGTGGCGGCAGAAGGAGAGATCCGAATGCACCAAGGCAGGGTTCAGACCTTCAATACACCATGACTCTTTCTTTTGAAGAAGCTGTTTTTGGAAAAGAGACGGAAATTGAAATCCCGCGTGAAGAAAATTGCGATACTTGCCACGGAACTGGTGCAAAGCCTGGCACTAAGGTTGAGACATGTTCGCACTGCCACGGAACAGGGCAGTTAAATGTAGAGCAAAATACACCAATCGGGCGGATTGTGAATCGCCGCACCTGTCATCATTGCCAGGGAACTGGAAAGATCATTCCGAATAAATGTTCAACATGCCACGGAGCAGGCAAGGTTCAAAAACGTAAAAAAATCAGCGTAAAGGTTCCGGCCGGTATCGATGATGGCCAGCAGCTGCGCGTTTCAGGCCAGGGCGAACCAGGTGTAAACGGCGGTCCTGCAGGAGATTTATACGTCGTATTTAACGTTCGCGGCCATGAATTCTTCGAGCGTGACGGCGACGATATTTATTGTGAGATGCCAATAACCTTTACACAAGCAGCTTTGGGTGACGAAATAGAAGTACCGACCCTGCACGGCAAGGTAAAACTGAAAGTTCCTGCCGGCACGCAAACAGGCACTCGATTCCGCTTGAAAGGAAAAGGTGTTTCTAATGTCAGGGGCTATGGCCAGGGAGACCAGCATGTGGTCATTTTGATTGTTACACCGAAAAAATTAACGGATAAACAAAAGCAATTGCTTAGGGAGTTCTCTGAAATCAGCGGTCAATCTGCACCTGATGAACACGAAGACGGCTTCTTTTCAAAAGTAAAGCGTGCCTTTAAAGGCGAATAAGGGGAGAGTTTTGCAATATGAAGTGGTCAGAACTAACAATCCACACAACAAATGAAGCAGTAGAACCAGTTTCCAATATTCTGCATGAAGCAGGTGCCAGCGGGGTCGTCATTGAGGACCCTGCCGATTTGGTAAAAGAACGGGAAAATGTATTCGGTGAAATCTACCAGCTAAATCCTGCAGACTATCCGCAGGAAGGTGTAATCCTGAAAGCCTATCTGCCTGTCAATAGCTTTCTTGGTGAAACGGTAGAGGAGATCAAGGACGCAATCAATAATCTTCTCCTTTTTGATATCGACCTTGGAAGAAACTCGATTTCAATCAGTGAAGTCAATGAAGAAGAGTGGGCAACTGCCTGGAAAAAGTATTATAATCCCGTAAAAATTTCGGAAAGATTTACAATTGTTCCTACCTGGGAAGAATATACACCAGTCAAGAGCGATGAACTTATCATCGAGCTTGATCCGGGAATGGCGTTTGGAACAGGCACACACCCTACGACTGTTATGTGCATCCAGGCACTTGAGCGAACAGTGAAGCATAATGACGTGGTTGTGGATGTCGGTACAGGCTCTGGTGTTCTGAGTATTGCGGCGGCTATGCTGGAAGCCCAAAAGGTGCAGGCGCTGGATCTTGATATCGTTGCTGTTACTTCTGCTAAGCTGAATGTAAAGCTCAATAAGGTGCAGGATATTGTTTCTGTCACCCAGAACAATTTGCTTGATGGCGTCGACGAAGCTGCTGATGTGGTTGTTGCCAATATTTTGGCGGAAGTCATCATTAGATTTACTGATGATGTAGCTAAAGCAGTAAAACCGGGCGGATATTTTATCGCTTCAGGAATCATTCAGGCTAAAAAGCAGGATGTAAAGGATGCAATTAGCGCCTCCGGATTTACCATTGAGGAAACGATACTAATGGAAGACTGGGTTGCGCTGATTGCTAAGAGAAATCATTAAAGCGCAGCTCCGGCTTTTTTTTCGATAAACGGGAAATTCTATTACTAAAAAAGCGGGTGCCAGTATGCAGCGTTATTTTTTGAGGAAATGTGATGTTAAAGGAAATACTGTAACCATTTCCGGAGATGATTTTCATCATATTACCCGTGTCATGAGAATGGAATCAGGCTCAAAAATCATTGCTGTTACAGAGGATGGACAAGCAGGTGTTTGTGAGATAACAGATATTTCCAGCGATTCGGTGATCGGTAACGTTATAGAATGGAAGCATGAAGAAAAAGAACTGCCCGTTTCTGTAACCATTGCGAGCGGTCTTCCTAAAGGGGATAAATTGGAGTATATCGTCCAAAAAGGCACTGAACTTGGTGCTGCAGAATTTATCCCTTTTATTGCGGCCCGTTCCGTCGTAAAATGGGATCAAAAAAAAGCCGGCAAAAAAACAGAGCGCCTGCAGAAAATTGCAAAGGAAGCGGCTGAACAATCCCACCGCACAATTTTGCCGAATGTGCAAGAACCAGTTTCCCTTACGGAGCTTGCGAACCTTTCTGGATTCCATGTGAAACTGATAGCATTTGAAGAAGAAGCAAAGCGGGGCGAAACCAGCATATTAGCCTCTTTACTTGGCAAGGCAGAGCCCGGACAGAGAATTTTATTTGTCTTTGGTCCTGAGGGCGGCTTGTCAGAGGCTGAAATTGAAAAGCTAAGCGATGCAGGGTTTATTTCTTGCGGGCTTGGGCCAAGGATATTAAGGACAGAAACAGCACCGCTATATGCATTAGCGGCTGTATCTTATCATTTAGAATTATTGAGGTGATGAAAATGGCAACTGTCGCTTTCCATACATTGGGCTGCAAAGTAAACCATTATGAAACAGAAGCCATTTGGCAGCTATTCAAAACACAGGGCTATGACCGTGTGGAATTTGAATCTCCTGCAGATGTTTATGTAATCAATACATGCACGGTTACCAACACCGGCGATAAAAAGAGCCGTCAGGTCATCCGCCGTGCCATCAGAAAAAATCCTGATGCCGTTATCACGGTGACTGGCTGCTATGCGCAGACTTCACCTGCTGAAATTATGGCAATCCCGGGCGTTGATATTGTTGTCGGCACACAGGACCGGACCAAGATGCTTCAATACATCGAGCAATATAAACAAGAGCGCCAGCCAATCAATGGAGTAGGCAACATAATGAAAAACCGGGTTTATGAAGAATTGGATGTTCCTGCTTTTACTGACCGCACCCGTGCGTCCCTTAAAATCCAAGAAGGCTGCAATAACTTCTGCACATTCTGCATCATTCCTTGGGCACGCGGCCTTATGCGTTCACGAGATCCTAAGGAAGTCATCCGCCAGGCGCAGCAGCTTGTTGATGCAGGGTATAAGGAAATTGTGCTTACCGGCATTCATACGGGAGGCTACGGTGAAGACATGAAGGATTATAATCTAGCCATGCTTCTCCGTGATATGGAAGAACAGGTGGAAGGATTAAAGCGAATCAGGATTTCTTCTATAGAAGCAAGCCAAATCACTGACGAAGTGATTGAAGTGCTGGCAAAATCCGATAAAGTTGTCCGCCATCTGCATATCCCGATCCAATCGGGTTCTGATACTGTCCTTAAACGGATGAGACGGAAATATACAATGGAATTCTTTGCGGACCGTTTAGATAAGCTTAGACAGGCATTGCCTGGGCTTGCCATTACATCGGATGTCATTGTAGGATTCCCTGGAGAAACGGAAGAAGAGTTCATGGAGACATTTTCTTTTATTGAAGAACAGAAATTTTCTGAGCTTCATGTTTTTCCTTACTCCAAACGTACCGGTACGCCGGCAGCGAGAATGGAAGACCAAATTGATGAAGAAGTGAAAAATGAACGTGTTCATCGTTTGATTGCCCTTTCTGATCAGCTGGCAAAGGAATATGCTTCACGCTTTGAAGGTGAAGTACTGGAAGTCATACCTGAAGAACGTTTTAAAGAAGCTCCTGAGAGCGGATTATACGAAGGCTATTCAGATAACTACCTGAAAGTGGTGTTCCCGGCATCGGAAGAAATGGTCGGCAAAATCGTGAAGGTCAAGGTGACAAAAGCTGGATATCCTCACAGCGAGGGCCAATTTGTTACAGTTATTGAGAACAGTTCCTTAAAAGAAGCCGTTCTTGGCTAAGAGATCACCTATATAATAACCCCCAGCAGGATTGAATGGACCGCATACAATCCTGCTGGGGGTTTTTGTTTTGGATAGATGGATTTTAGTGAAAGCGTGTTTAATATTATTTTTTGGGTAATATGTAAAGAGCTCGTCAATTTATCTTAAACATGTTATAGTTGAGAGGTACGTACATCTCAATAGCTGTTTTTGAAAGGAGTTTCACTATGAGCCAAAATGTAGCAGGCCTAATAGATCACACGCTGTTAAAGGCAGAAGCAACAAAAGAACAGGTAAGAATTCTATGCGAGGAAGCTAAAGAGCACCATTTCTTTTCTGTTTGCGTAAACCCGACATGGGTCAAATATGCAAGCGAATTGCTTCAGGGTTCAGACGTTAAGGTTTGTACTGTAATCGGTTTCCCTTTAGGAGCCAATACACCTGAAACGAAAGCGTTTGAAACGAAAAATGCAATTGAAAACGGTGCACATGAGGTTGATATGGTCATTAATATCGGCGCTCTGAAAGACAAAGACAATGAAGCTGTAAAAAAAGATATCCAGGCAGTAGTTGCAGCTGCAACTGGCAAAGCACTGACAAAGGTTATTATCGAAACTTCTTTGCTTACTGAAGAAGAAAAAGTCCGCGCTTGTGAAATTGCGGTTGAAGCAGGTACAGACTACGTGAAAACCTCGACTGGTTTCTCAACTGGCGGAGCCACTCCTGAGGATATCGCATTAATGAGAAAAACAGTAGGACCGGATATCGGCGTCAAAGCTTCAGGCGGCGTTCGCAATACTGAAGATGCCAACAAAGTAATCGAAGCAGGAGCAACCAGAATCGGTGCAAGTGCGGGTATTGCGATCATTAAAGGGCTTACTTCTGATTCTGACTATTAAGATAAAGATAGGAAAAAGCGTGAACGGTGGCATTTTGCCTGCCGCACGCTTTTTTCGTTTAACTTTATTTTCCCCACAGATGATAAACCTGCCCTCTCTGTCCCCGTGAGTCAAGATGCTTACTTTCTAAGTACGGGGCTTATGAAGAAATAAAATAAAACGGGCATAGTGGTGCGAAAAGGGAAGCACAATGATTGAAGTTGCTGCATTAAACAAGACACTTGCATGGGCCAGCTGTGTTTCCTTGGCATCTGTAAGGTATGCTGCAGCCTGCTGAAGCTGGTGAATAAAAGGAAAAAATGCAAGCACGCCGATAACATTGAGCCAGATATGTGCGTAAGCCGTAAAAGCTGCTTCCTTTCCTGATCCTATGCTTGCCATATATCCAGTAATGCATGTCCCGATATTTGAACCCAGCATGATGGCAATGGCTGTATCCACAGTCAGCTGATTTCCCATCAAAAAGCTCATGGCAATTCCTATTGTGGCTGAGCCTGAATGTATGAGCGCTGTTAGGGCCATCCCGATCAGCAGGGCCAGAAACAGGTTTTTTTCCATGGCCTGAAGTACCTGATTTACAGCTGGATAAGCTGTAAGGGTGCTGGAAAGCATTTTAAAACCGCTCATAGCGGCAAAGATGGAAGATATTCCGATGAAGGCCATGCCAAGGCTCCGGGCCAGTGATTTTGGGATGAACAGGAGCATAGTGCCTAAAACTATTCCGGGAATGATAATGCGGTCAAGTGAAAAGGACATGAATTCAGCGGTAGCCGTAGATCCTATATTAGTTCCAAGGATAATGCCGATTGTCTGCGGAAACGTCAGGCTTCCTGCAGATACGAGACCAACCGTCATGACCATAACTGCGGAACTGCTTTGAAGAATGCCCGTAATAATGGTTCCCGACAGAAAACCTTTCCAGGGAGCATCTGTGACTTTGGATAGAAATTCTTTTAATTTATCTCCTGAAAGCTGAAATAATCCCTTTCTCAGCACAAGCATCCCTAGTAAAAACATTCCGATATACAGGGAAAAAAGCAGTAAAACATGCAAGCCGCCTCACCTCTTATAACCAGTGTATGGACAAGTTGATTATCCAATGACTGGTTTTTAACACCTGTAACACCGGGAACATTTTGGCGGGAAGCGAAGAAGTTTCACAATTTCAGTTGACCTGCCTTTAGGCTTATATTATAATGGTTTAGTACATGTTATAGCATGTTGACAACTATGATTTATTGTGTTGTTCTCGGAGGGAGGGAAAGAGATGTCTAAAACCGTCGTTCGTAAAAACGAATCGCTTGAAGATGCTCTTCGTCGTTTCAAACGTACTGTATCTAAAGCAGGATCGCTTCAGGAAGCACGGAAGCGCGAATTTTATGAAAAGCCAAGCGTAAAACGCAAGAAAAAGTCTGAAGCTGCCAGAAAACGTAAATTCTAAGAGAGGGTGGAATTATGAGTCTTCTCGAGCGTTTAAATAATGATATGAAACAAGCGATGAAGGACAAGGAAAAGGATAAACTCTCTGTCATCCGCATGCTTAAAGCTTCCCTTCAAAACGAAGGAATTAAGCTTGGCAAGCAGGAAATGACAGCAGAAGATGAATTGACAGTGCTCTCTCGCGAATTAAAACAACGCAAAGACTCCCTCCAAGAGTTTGAAAATGCAGGTCGAATCGATCTCGTGGATAAAGTCCGAACCGAAATAGGATACGTTGAGGCATATATGCCAGAGCAACTTTCAGAAGATGAAATTTCCAATATTGTTTCTAAAACAATTGAAGAAGTCAACGCATCATCTAAAGCTGATATGGGTAAAGTTATGGGAGCGCTTATGCCGAAGCTAAAAGGCAAGGCGGATGGTTCAATCGTTAATAAACTGGTGCTTGAACGCCTTTCATAATTCTATACCTGACTATAAACCGCAGGCAATGCAAATTGTCTGCGGTTTTTTAGTAAAGTGAAGTGAATGAATATTCACTTATTTTATTCGTATGAATCATGGGTTTTGTTATTCTGAAATCCAGCTTCAGCGCCTAGCCCCTCGAGGTCATAAGTGAATTGAAGGCAAAAAGCGCCTTCTATTCTGATGCGTCTTATGCTATTCGGGGCCCCCAGGATGGGGGTCACAAAGACGTTGCCGCAGGACGCGGCGCTCTTAGTCTTTGATCCACTGACCAGGCGCTTACGCTTTTTTTATTCAATCCAGCTGCAGCGCCTAGCTTGCTGTGCAAAAGATGTTTTGGCCTCAGAAGGCAAAGAGCGCCTTCCAAGGCCAAAACCCTATTTGCTTCGCAAGCTGAACAGGCGCTTCCGCATTTTTATTCATGAAACTTTTTTGTTTTACATACGTAATAATTAGGTAGGCAGGAAAAGTGAAAGGAGGAGCTGCTTCTGAAAAAGGCTTTGGTGTTCTTTTTATTTCTGTTCATTCTAATCCCCTCATATTTTTCTTCACATCAAGCTGAGGCTAAAGGCAAGCCGGTTTATATTGTCCCTATCGAAAATACTGTTGAAGACGGTTTGTATGCCTTTTTGTCCCGTGCTCTGGACAAGGCAGAAAAGGATCATGCCAGTCTTGTAATCTTTGAAATCAATACGCCCGGCGGTCTGGTGGATTCTGCCGGGAAAATAGCGAAAATTCTGGGAAATACGCCTCTTAAAACCGTTGCATATGTGAATAATCGTGCATTATCGGCTGGCGCCTATATTGCGCTTAATGCGGATCAAATTTATATGGTTCCAAGTGGCGTTATGGGGGCAGCGGCTGTTATCGATTCTTCTGGGAATACGGCAGAAAAAAAGGCGCAGTCATACTGGCTTGCAGCCATGAAGACGGCTGCTGAACAAAATGGGCGCAACCCTCTCTACGCTCAAGCGATGGCGGATGAGAATGTTGATTTGCCTGAATATGGGGCTGAAAAAGGAAAACTTCTCACTTTTACCTCGGCACAGGCTGAAAAAGCTGGCTATAGTGAAGGGACTGTTTCAGGAAAAAATGAACTATATGAAAAGCTGGATATCACTGCTGCAGATGTGAGGCCAATCGATGAAAATATTGGTGATAAACTGGCGAGATTCATCACAAATCCGGTCGTAGTCCCGATTCTTTTGACTATTGCTTTACTTGGCATTGTAATTGAATTATTTACGCCGGGATTTGGTATTCCTGGCATCATTGGAACCATCTCCATTGTGCTGTTTTTCTATGGCCATCTTGTTGCCGGAATGGCTGGTTATGAATCTATCGGCTTATTTGCAGCAGGAGTCGTCCTTGTGCTTCTCGAGCTGTTTGTGCCTGGAGGAATCATTGGCGCCTTTGGGCTGGCCGCTATCGTCGGCAGCTTATTTTTGGCCGCAGAAAGTGCTGTTGAGATGGCCATTTCACTGTTAATTGCACTGGCGGTATCCGTTATTGCAGCCATACTATTTGTAAAGGTGTTTGGTAAAGAAATGAAATTTTTCAAAAAAATCATTTTGACTGATTCAACGAATACAGAACAAGGATATATTTCTAGTCCGGACCGCTCCGACCTTCTCGGGCAAACGGGCATGACCCTTACAGATCTGCGCCCTGCCGGCACTGTGCTTATCGGGGAGGAAAGGGTAGATGTGGTGACAGAAGGCGGGTTTATTTCAAAAAACTCGGCTGTCAGGGTCGTTAAAACAGAAGGATCGCGAATTGTTGTACGAGAGATAAAAAATAAACAATCTTGACTAACAGGAAGGATGAAGACGTTGGAAATGACTTCTGGAACTATTTTTTTATTGCTGATTATTGTGGCTGCAGTTATTGTTTTAGCTGTTCTGCTTACTTTTGTGCCGGTTATGCTCTGGATCTCAGCCCTTGCGGCAGGAGTGAAAATCAGCATATTCACGCTTGTGGGAATGAGGCTGCGCCGTGTTATTCCAAGCAGGGTGGTTAATCCTCTGATCAAGGCTCATAAAGCAGGGCTTAGTGTAACGACAAACCAGCTGGAAAGCCATTATCTTGCAGGAGGAAACGTAGACCGGGTAGTAAATGCACTTATCGCTGCCCAGCGCGCGAATATCGAGCTTCCTTTTGAGCGGAGCGCTGCCATTGACCTGGCCGGCCGTGATGTATTGCAGGCTGTACAAATGAGTGTTAATCCTAAGGTAATCACGACTCCGTTCATAGCGGGGGTGGCGATGGACGGAATTGAAGTAAAGGCGATTGCACGTATCACTGTACGTGCGAATATTGACAGGCTGGTAGGGGGTGCGGGTGAGGAAACCGTCATTGCCCGTGTCGGCGAAGGCATCGTATCCACCATTGGTTCTTCTGAGAATCATAAAAAGGTGCTGGAAAATCCTGACATCATTTCAAGGACCGTTCTATCGAAAGGTCTGGATTCCGGTACGGCATTCGAAATTTTGTCCATTGATATTGCTGATGTTGAAATCGGCAAAAATATCGGTGCCATCCTGCAGACAGACCAGGCAGAGGCTGATAAGAAGATTGCTCAGGCAAAAGCAGAGGAGCGCCGCGCTATGGCTGTGGCACTTGAACAGGAGATGCTTGCACGCGTGCAGGAAATGAGAGCTAAAGTGGTGGAATCAGAAGCTGAGGTGCCTTTGGCTATGTCTGACGCATTAAAGAATGGAAACATCGGCATCATGGATTATATGAACTATCAAAATCTTTCTGCAGATACAGATATGAGAAATTCTATCAGCAATGGGACTAAAGATCCTAAAGATAAAAAGTAAGGGAGGCGTTTAGATGCATTCCTTGACCGATTTGATCTTAAATAACATCTGGAGCATTATTGTTCTGATTGGAATCATATCTTCTGCAGCTGGAAAAATAAAAAAAAGCACAGAAAAGCATTCGGCTGGAGGGCATAATAACAGGAAGCAAATAAGCAGGAAAGAACCTGCGGAGAAGCAGGAAGAAGTACATGAGAGACACCAGGTGCCAAAGCCCCTTTCTGAAGCATTAAGGGAAGAAAGCGCCCGGGAAGAACTTGCGAGACTTTCTCAGCAGGACGCCATCATACGCCAAAGGCGAATGGAGGAGAAAATGATGTCTGTGCGGCCGTCAGCCATCAGAGATGAATCCAGCCCTGTGTATAGGCAGGATTTAGCCTTCACAAGGGAAAAACTCGCGGAAGGGATCATACTTGCCGAAGTATTGGGTCCGCCGAGATCGAAGCGTACGCTTCGGCAGGTGCGCGGTACTGCTGGTCATGGCCGGCGAGGATAGAAAAAATTGTGCTAGAACCCCTTTTCATTTCATACATTGAGATGAAAGGGGGTTCTTTTTTTATGGCGCGAAAATGGGGGCAGAAACTTAAACGGCTAATGGTGCAGACCATGGACCTACCGCAAGATGTCATGATGGACCTGCCGCGCATTACAATTATTGGCCAATTACATATTTATATAGAAAATCACAGAGGACTCCTGACTTTTACAGATACAGAAGTAAGGCTGATGCTGAAAAAGGGGCAGCTTTTGATAAAAGGAAATGCCTTTGTTATTAAAACGATTTTACCTGAAGAAATCATGCTTCAAGGAACGATAGATAAGGTTTATTTTATCAATGAGTGAGCTTGGGGGAGGCGACCCATGAAAAATCAATGGACAAACAAGTATAAGGGCTATGTCAAGGTAAAAGCGTATGGCCGGGGGATAGAGCGTCTTATTAATACGCTGACCAAACAAGGCATTCCGATATGGGATGTCAGGCGCTCGGGAACAGATGAAATCCTTTTTATGATGGAATTCAGGGAGATTTCCCGGCTTAGGCAGGCTGTAAGGAAAAGTGACTGCAAGGTGAAATTCGAAGGAGGATTCGGAGGGCCGTTTTTTCTGAAACGCATGAAAAAAAACAGCGGATTCGTTGCTGGCCTTTTTGCTTTTTTGTTTTGCATTTTCATGCTGTCGAACATGGTTTGGGGCATACAGATTCATAATGCTAAGCCCCAGACCGAGCATGCCATACGCAAAGAGCTGGACAGGATGGGAGTCAAGATCGGCAAGGTGCAATTTTTTGTGGATGATCCGGAGACCATCCAGCGCAAATTATCGGACCGTATCAGTGCCCTGACATGGGTGGGAGTGGAACTGAAGGGGACAACCTTCCATTTCCAGGTTGTAGAAAAGAAACAGCCTAAAGCTGTGAAAAAAACTTCTCCGCAAAACCTGATTGCCTCAAAAAAAGCTGTTATTACTTATATGTTTGTGGAAAAGGGACAATCTATGGTTAAAGTGCATGATTATGTGGGCAAGGGACAGCTGCTGGTCTCCGGCTTCATCGGAAACCCTGAAAGTCCGAAGATTGTTCCGGCAAAAGGAGTAATCATGGGTGAAACGTGGTATAGAGCTACAGCAGAGGTTCCTTTGGCAACTAAGTTCTCTGTCTATAACGGAGACGAAAATGTCCGGCACTATCTGAAGCTTTGGAATATCTCCATTCCCGTCTGGGGATTTAAAAATCCCGGATATAAGAAATATGTAGAAGAAGAAACAGTCAAGCCTTTTCATTTCCTCCAATGGGAACTCCCTTTTTCCTATAAAGTAAAAACAAAGCGGAGCAAAGAGGAAATTACCCGCGTTTATACGGAAAAAGAAGCAGCGGCAAAGGCAATGGCAGATGCAAAAAAACATTTGGAGAAAAAACTGCCTGATGATGCTAGGATAACTGGGGAGAAAATTTTGCATGAAAGCATAGACAATGGTAAAGTAAAATTATCTATTCATTACCAAGTAATTGAAAATATTGCAGCTGGACAACCAATCATTCAAGGAGACTAACGAATGCCAGAAGATGTAAAAGTAATAAACTTAGAGCTCGAATCGCCTAATGAAGCCCAGGCTTTACTGGGAAATGCTGATTCTAATTTAAAAGTGCTTGAAGAAGAGTTTAATGTATCGGTCATTACACGCGGCGGCGGCATCATGATTGCGGGAGAGGAAGAACGGGCGCTCGTTGCCGGCGATATCCTGAACGCTTTGCTTTCAGTTATCCGCAAAGGGATTTCCATCAGCTCACGGGATGTTATTTATGCCATTGAGCTTTCAAAAAAAGGAACGCTTGAATACTTTGGCGATCTTTACGAAGAGGAAATTGCAAAAACGGCCAAAGGCAAATCCATCAGGGTCAAAACCATCGGCCAAAGGCATTATGTGCAGGCGATAAAAAAACAGGATTTAGTATTCGGAATCGGACCAGCGGGAACGGGGAAAACCTACTTAGCTGTCGTAATGGCGGTCAATGCCTTGAAAAATGGCCAGGTTAAACGGATTATTTTGACAAGGCCTGCAGTAGAGGCGGGCGAGAGCCTCGGGTTTCTTCCAGGTGACCTAAAGGAAAAGGTAGATCCCTATCTCCGGCCGTTATATGATGCCCTTCATGACTTTTTAGGCATGGAACAGACCCAAAGAATGATTGAACGGGGAACCATTGAAATTGCTCCCCTTGCATATATGAGGGGAAGAACGCTGGATGATGCATTTGTCATCCTCGATGAAGCACAGAATACCACCCAGGCGCAAATGAAAATGTTCCTGACACGGCTTGGATTTGGATCAAAAATGGTCATCACTGGAGACAGAACACAGATAGACCTGCCCAAAGGCGTAAAATCAGGCTTAAAACGGGTTGAGGAAATTTTAAAGGGTGTTAAAGGACTTTCTTTCACCTACCTGGAACAAAGCGATGTTGTTCGGCACCCGCTTGTTGCGAAAATCATTACCGCCTATGACGAAGCAAACGAATAAAAAGGGAAATCCGCCGCACATTATATGCTGGCGGATTTTTCGTTCCCGGCATAAGTAGGATGAAATAAATTCATAAAACTGTTATGATTTTACATAATCAGATTTTGACAGCGAAAGATAATATAAACCATGCTTGCTGTGACCCGTGCTTATGCGGGCACTTAAAGCTTTTCT
>NZ_MLYQ01000002.1:0-68182 GCF_001866725.1 Bacillus sp. MUM 13 | reverse complement strand
ATCACGGCTTTTAGGTTTGTTTTCTTTTTTACATTATGATTTACGGATTTTCTCGATTTCATCTGCCACAAATTGGACGGAAGGTCCTATGATTACTTGAATGCTGCTGGTGCCGACAATATTGATGCCAGGTATGCCTGTTGACCTGATTTTCTGCTGATCAACCGCAAACATATCCTTTACCTCGACTCTTAAGCGTGTGACGCAATTATCTACAGATGTTACATTGGCATCTCCGCCTAATCCGTCATAAATAACAGCTGCCATTGCAGTGAATTTATCTTCTTTTACTGTGCTTGCTGCGGAAGCCGCCTCGGCACTGGCTCCATCAAATTCGTCTGTTTCTTCTCTGCCCGGAGTCATCAGGTTGAATTTGGTAATCAAAAAGCGGAAGATTGAATAATACAGGACCGCAAAGACCAGCCCTTGAACCAGCAGCATATAAGGGGCATTTGCCAGCGGCAGTTTTGAGCTCAGGATAAAATCAATTAAACCTGCACTAAAGCCGAAGCCAGCCGTCCAGTGGAACCATGCCGCTATGGCGAGTGACAAGCCTGTTAAAACTGCATGCACAAGATAAAGCAGCGGGGCAGTAAACATAAAGACAAATTCCATGGGCTCCGTTACACCTGTAAAGAAGGAAGCGAACCCTGCAGCAAGCATCAGTGATGCAACCTGCTTTTTCTTTTTTGTTTTAGCCGTGTGATACATGGCAAGGGCAGCCGCAGGCAATCCGAACATCATGACAGGGAAGAAGCCTGCCTGATACATGCCTGTTACACCCTTCGTACCCTTTCCTGACCAAAACTTGCCGATATCATCAATCCCAGCTACATTAAACCAGAATACAGAATTGAGCGCATGATGCAGCCCGGTAGGAATCAGCAGCCGGTTGAAAAATCCATAAAGCCCGGCGCCCGCAAAACCAAGCTTTGAAATCGATGTGCCGAATGTAACCAGCCATGTATAAACAACTGGCCATACAAATAACAGCACCAGCGATACAAACAGCATAGCAACGGCTGACATAATCGGGACAAGGCGCTTTCCGCTGAAAAAGGCCAGGAAATCTACTAATTTCACATGGCTGAACCGGTTATACATGATCGAAGCAACAATTCCTGAAATAATCCCGATAAAAGGGTTTTCGATATTAATAAAAGCCGCGTTGACCTTTGCTACGTCCACACCCTGCAGCATAGCTACCGAACTGCTCGAGAGCAAAGTGGTAATCACCAGATAGGCCACAAGCCCGCTCAATGCAGCCGATCCGTCTTTGTCCTTTGACATGCCAAGAGCCAAACCTACCGCAAACAAAATGGCAATATGATTAAGAATGGCAGATCCTGCTTTAATCAGAAAAGCAGCTGCTTCATTTCCCGAACCCCATCCTGAAGGATCAATCCAATAACCGATCCCCATCAATATTGCCGCTGCCGGCAATACAGCAACCGGAAGCATTAAGGAGCGGCCCATTCTTTGAAGATATTTCATCATTTGAAAAACTCCCCTCATGTTTTAAATAACCGTTTTATGAAGAAAATTTAATCTTTCCCCCTTTAGCAGCAGAATGAAAAGAAAAAGTTATGAAGGCTTATACATTAATATTATATCAAGTCCGCTTGGAAAAATATGCTGAATATTCTAATTTTTTTATTTAAAACTCTGTTAAACTTGCCTGTTGATTTCCTTTGACGCAAGACACCGGGAGCGGCATTCGCCGGGCCTCCCCGTCGCTCATCACGAGGAGCCAAGCCTCTTTCAATCCAATCAATCATGTACTTTAACATAGCCTTTTAAAAGGCTCTCTTCTTAAAGATTGTTGTTTTTTAATGAGTTGTGAGGCGCTCCCATTGTTAAAACGGGTTGATTGGAGCGTAAGGTTTGAGACTTCAGCGGAATACAGCCACCTTGTTCCATAGCACTATTTTTACTAAAATAGTCCATTAAAAAAATCCGCAAAAAAAGCGCAGGATTATCCCGCGCTTTTTTGCAGTATTCAGACCATAATTTTGCAGATTTCGTTCGTGAATTCCACCGGATCCTGAATCGGAAGCCCTTCAATAAGAAGTGCCTGGTTATACAGCAGATTAGTGTATAAGCCCAGTTTTTCCTGATCAGACTCAAAGGCGTTCTTCAAGGATGCAAATACTTCATGATGGATGTTGATCTCTAAAACTTTGTCAGCTTTGACATTTTGGCTATCCGGCATGGCATTTAAAATCTTTTCCATTTCAATGGTCAAGTCGCCATCAGCAGCAAGGCATACAGGGTGTGACTTTAACCGTTTGGATACCCTGACATCCTTCACTTTTCCGGATAAAATCTTTTTCATACTATCAAAAAGATCTTTGTTTTCGTTGTCCTTTGAGCTGTCATCGTTTTGGTTTTCTTCCTCTTCAATACCAAGGTCCCCGCTTGATACAGACTTGAATTCTTTATCTTTATAGCTCATCAGCATGCGGATTGCAAATTCATCGATATCATCTGTAAAGTACAGGATTTCATACCCTTTCTCAGATACCATCTCAGTCTGCGGCAGCTTTTCAATTCTTTCAACAGATTCCCCGGATGCATAATAGATATACTTTTGATTTTCAGGCATCCGCGATACATATTCATCCAGTGTGACCAGCTTTTTTTGAGAAGATGAGTAAAACATTACCAGGTCCTGCAATACTTCTTTGTGGCTTCCATAATCACTGTACATGCCGAATTTCAGCTGTCTGCCAAATGAGCGATAAAACTCTTCATAGTTTTCTCTTTCATTTTTCAGCATGCTTTGCAGCTCGCTCTTGATTTTCTTTGAGATATTCTTGGCTATCAGCTTCAGCTGCCGGTCATGCTGCAGCATTTCCCTTGAAATATTCAGAGATAAGTCCTCTGAATCAGCCATTCCCTTCACAAAGCTGAAATAATCAGGCAGAAGATCGCTGCATTTGCTCATGATCAGGACGCCATTGGAGTACAGCTCGAGCCCTTTTTCATATTCCTTTGTGTAATAGTCATAAGGCGTTTTTTCCGGGATGAATAAAATAGCATTATATCGGATCGATCCGTCCACATTGATATGAATATGCTTTAGCGGCTTGTCGAAGCCATAGTGCTTTTCAGCATAAAATTTCTCATAATCCTCAGCTGTCAGCTCACTTTTATTCTTTTTCCAGATAGGCACCATGCTGTTGATGGTCTGCTCTGCCGTAACTTGTTCATATTCATTTTCGCTGCCATCTTTAAGCTTGCTTTCTGTCACGTCCATTTTGATAGGATAGCGGATGAAGTCGGAGTATTTTTTAATGATTTCCTTCAATCTGTACTCGTCGAGATATTCATCATAGTTTTCGTCTTCAGTATTTTGTTTTATATTTAAAATGATTTCTGTACCCACAGAGTCCTTCGTGCAGGCCTCAATTGTATACCCGTCAGAGCCTGTAGACTCCCACTTATAAGCCTCATCACTGCCTAATGCCCTGCTGATCACGGTAACTACATCAGCTACCATAAAGGCTGCATAAAACCCGACTCCGAATTGGCCGATAATATCATGGCCATCCTTCAGTTCATTCTCGTTTTTAAAAGCCAAAGATCCGCTTTTTGCAATGATTCCCAGATTGTTTTCAAGCTCTTCCCTTGTCATGCCGATTCCGAAGTCCGTAATGTTCAGAGTGCGGCTTTCCTTATCTGCTGCCACTTTTATGTAATAGCTGTCTGGTTCGAAGCTTAAGGAATCGTCCGTTAATGATTGATAATAGATTTTGTCGATAGCATCACTGGCATTTGAAATCAGTTCTCTCAAAAAAACTTCCCGCTTTGAATAGATGGAGTTAATCATCATTTCTAACAATCTTTTAGATTCTGCTTTAAATTGTTTTTTTTCCATTTGATTTTTTCTTCCCCTCTCAAAACCTTCTGGCAGAATAAATTAGCCAGTTAAGTACCCATTTCACTAATTAAATATCATATCTGCCGGAATGTGTCAATATTTAGAAATTACAATCTCTAGTTACAGCAGGCACTCGCTTTCGACAATGCTGATCAGCTGCTTCAGCTGTGCCACGCTTTGATCTAAAGAAAGCGAGTAGCATCGCTGTGTGCCTTTTTGCTCAATTTCAACAAGATGATTGTCCCGCATGATTTTTAAATGATGTGAAATGGCCGGCCTTGATAAATTGGACTGCTCAGCAATTTCATTTACGCTTAAGCGCTCCCTCTCTGCCAGCAAAAGGATGATATCCTGCCTTGCCGGGTCACTCAGTGCATTAAATAGCGGTATACATGCCCGGAATACATCAATAGCTTTGGTTTCCAAACTTTCCTCCACCTTTCATTTCCTTACTTTTCACCCGCCACATACTTGGCGACTTTGGCTGCCATGCTTCTCGGCATAAATTTAGTGCCAATGGCACCCGCCTTATTTAATCCGCCAGTCACAATGACGCGCTTTCCTTTCATCAGGGCAGCATATCCTTTTTTGGCCACGTCATCTGAAGCCATTGCCCTGCTGAACATTTTTGTCCCCTCAACGTTCGCAACAGCCCCGAAGTTGGTGCTCGTTGCCCCCGGACAGAGGGCCGTAACAGTGATACGGGTTCCGGCAAGCTCCTCAGACAGTGCTTCTGAAAAAGAAAGCACAAAAGCCTTTGACGCATAATACACAGCCATCAGCGGCCCCGGCTGGAAGGCAGCCGTACTGGCTACATTCAGGATCCGGCCGCTTTCCCGCAGCTTCATTCCGGATAATGCGTAATGTGTCAGTTCTGTCAGTGACGCGATATTTAATGAAATCATGTTCATTTGCTTTTGGATATCGAGTTCATCAAACTTGCCCATCAAGCCAAATCCGGCATTATTGACCAGAACATCAATCGCAATTCCCTTCCGTTCCGTTTCCTCAAATACCTCTTTTGCCGCACCGGGCACACTTAAATCTTTAGCAATGACCGTCACTTCTATGTTAGGAAGGGATTTTTTGATTTCCTGAAGCCTTTGGCTGTTTCTTGCGACTAATACAAGATTATATCCATCTTTTGCGAACAATTGTACAAAGTCATAGCCCAAACCGTTTGTTGCACCTGTAATAAGTGCTGTTTTTGTCATATTAAGTCCCTCCATCCATTATATTAGTTCGTATGTTCAAACATTTGAACATATGATAAGTGAAATATCCTTTTAAGTCAACCTGGTTTCTTGTCACACCGGCTTCATCAGCAGATATTTCTTGTTTCTGAATTCTGATAGTATAATACTTAGATAATAGAAAAAGGTCCCATTTTGGTTTAGGAGGCACTATGTTACAGAAATTCGGCTATTCCCAATATGAAAGCCAAGTATATGAAACTCTTTTGTCCAGTCAGGAATCTATGGATGCAACCGCCATTGTCACACATTCACAGGTGCCAAAGGCTAAGGTATATGAAGTGCTGAATCGAATGATTGATAAAGGACTGATCATGAATACCGTTTCTGAAAAGAAGAAACTGTATTACGCTGTCCCGCTTGAAGCAGTAATAAAAAAACTAACCTATGAGTTTGAACAAAGTGTTGAATCGCTAAAGCAGAAGAAAATCCAGCGTTCTTATACAGATGACCGTGTTTGGAGCTTAAAGGCCCGCTCTACGATTTTCGCCCAAATTGAAATGATGCTCCAGCAGGCGCATACCTCTATTCTCATGTCATCCTGGAGTGAAAATCTGGTTCCTTATCTCCCTATCCTGGAGCAGAAGGAAAGAGAAGGTCTCGAGGTCGAAATTCTCACTATAGGGAATATTGAAACCTCCTTATCCCGCGTTCATACGCTTGTGCCATTAGATGAGCATGAGCGCCTGGAGAAATCCCACCTGCTTGTAATTGATCAGCAGGATGCTGTCTTTGCTGGTATCGAACACGACCAATGGAAAGCCATCAAAACCATGAGCCAGCCTTTTGTTAAGTTTTTCACAGATTTCTTTTATCATGATGCGGCTCTTACAACCATTACCGAGCGTTTCCATGACCAGCTTGTCCATGACGAAGTTACAAAGAAACTTTTGACTCGTTTGCGCTACTGAGAATGTAAAATTAAGAAGCAAAAATGTCCTCTTTGAGAGCGTTTTGCTTCTTTTTTATTTTCCTCTTGTTATTACAGCTAAAAAAGGTTACTATTCCTGTAGTAACTTTTTAAAGGAGGACATAGTGTGAATCCAAAAATTTATATTCTAGCCGTTTCGTGCTTTGTAATCGGAACAGTGGAGCTCATTATCGGCGGAATTTTAGATATCATTTCAAAGGACTTAGGGATTTCTGTAAGTACAGCGGGCAATCTTATTACGATTTATTCGGTTTTCTTTGCTCTATCCGCTCCTATCCTTTTAAATGCAACAGCTAAATTTGAGCGGAAGAAAACATATTTATGGACTTTATTTGCCTTTTTTCTCAGCAATATCCTGTCTGCTTTTAGTGTCAATTACGGAATGCTCTTTACAGGGCGGATTGTGGCTGCCATGAGCGGGTCATTTTTAGTGGTCCTTTCAACCACAATGGCATCACGTATGGTAGCACCGGAATTCAAAGGCCGGGCAATCGGCACCATTTTCATGGGAATCAGTGCTTCCCTTGTTCTAGGAATACCGATTGGCATTTTAGTGGGTAATGCCTATGGCTGGCGTGCGGTTTTCATTCTTATTGCCTTGCTGACTGCAGTCATCATGATTGGTGTCCAGGTCATGCTTGAAAAGGCCGCACCGCCTCCAGTCATCACCCTGCGCGTGCAGCTTCGTTCATTAAAAGAAGCTAAGATTGTCGCGACCCAGCTTTCATCAGGGTTTTTATTAGCCGGACACCTGACTTTGTATGCCTATTTAACTCCATTCTTGCGTACCGCCCTGCATCTTAATACAGCAATGGTCACAGCTATGTATCTTGTCTTTGGACTGGCGGCTGTCGCGGGAGGCGGAATCGGGGGCTTCAGCTCTGATAAGTGGGGATCAAAGAAATCCATTTTAACTATCATTACTTTGTTCTTCGTGATGATGCTCTTGATTCCGTTTAGTGTCGAGTGGCCCATATATCTGTTCACCGCAGTCATTATCTTATGGAGCGCTTTGAGCTGGGCAATTTCGCCTGCCCAAAACAATTTTATTATTCAAATGGCACCGCATAATTCAGATATCCTGTTAAGCTTGAACACGACCGCCAGCCATCTCGGCATTGCGCTGGGATCATTCATCGGAGGCATTGTTATTGAGCACACCTCGATTATATATAATGCCTGGGTCGGGGCCATATTCGTTTTAATCGCTTTGCTTTGTTCCATCTTCTCCGTTACACGGCATAGTGAATCTCAAAATGCAGAAAAGTATATTCACCCATAATAAAAAAAGCTGTCCTAAAAGGTCTCATTTCAGCCTTTTCGGGACAGCTTTTTTCATGTGTCACAGGTTTTTAGCAGAAAACGTATCTCCGCCTTCTATCGTGCCAGATTGGAAGCCTTTATTAAACCAGCGCTTCCTTTGTTCGGATGTTCCGTGTGTAAAGCTCTCCGGCACCGCATAGCCTTGAACCTTTTTTTGAATATTATCGTCACCGACCGCATTCGCTGCATTTAATGCTTCTTCAAGATCGCCCTTTTCCAGCAAATTCATATCCTTTGCATGGCTGGCCCAGACACCGGCCAGATAATCTGCCTGCAGTTCAAGCCGGACGGAATACTTATTATATTCCTTTTGGCTGACCTGCTGCCTATTTGGCATTTCCTTTTGGGTTGTCCCGAGCAGTGTCTGTACATGATGGCCCACCTCATGGGCAATTACATAGGCCATGGCAAAATCGCCTGGAGCCTTGAACTTCTGCTTCAATTCTTCATAAAAGCTCAAATCAATATATAGCTTCTGGTCACCCGGACAATAAAAAGGTCCTACCGCTGATCCGGCTGTGCCGCAAGCAGAATCTACACTTCCGGAATACAGAACAAGCGTCGGTTTTTTGTAGGTTAGACCTTCTTTCTTGAATACATCTGTCCAGACATCCTCTGTATCTGCGAGAACTACAGATACAAACTGTGAAAGCTCCTTCTCCTGTGCGCTTTCCTCATACGGTGCATTTGTCCCGGATGCTGGAGCATTCGTCATGCCGTTTAGCAGATCACTTGGATTTCCCCCAAGCAAGGTCACAAGAAGCAAAATGACAATTCCGCCGATTCCGCCGCCAACGAGCGTTTTTCCGCCCATCCCTCTTCTATCTTCAACGTTGGAGCTTTCTCGTCTCCCTTTCCATTTCATGATATTTCCTCCTCATACACGATTCACAATAAATGAATGAAAAATTGCGCGTCTTCCCTTAGTCTTATACCCGCGATTAACCAGTTTATTTAGCTTTCGAAAAAATTCTTTTACATAAGGCGCTGTCCTTGCCCGTCCCGCGTAAGGATTCTCTTCCCAGTCACCGCAAAAAAGCTGAACCATAGGAAAAAACTCCTTTTGGTTCAGCTTTTTCTTTAGAGACGCGCCATCTCACTGGATATTTTTTCCAGATTTTCTAGATACATATACGATAATTAAGAACACAAACCATAAAGGCGTCAGCAATACAGGCAGGCGTGTTGCTTCAGCAAACAGCATGATGATTAATATGCAAATAAACAATAGTAGAATAACGTAATTAATAATAGGAGTAAAGGGTGCTTTGAAGCTTGATTTCTTCCTTAAATCCGGACTTTTTCTGCTGTACCTTATATGAGAAATCAAAATGATGCTCCACACCCAAATGAAGCAGATAGCACTAATGGTTGTCACAATGCCAAAGGCTTCGCCAGGTATAAGCTTGCTCAAAAGGGCCCCGGCGGAGAGAACAGCTGCTGAAGTATATAGAGCGCGGCTGGGCACATGGTTTTTATTCAATTTAGCCAGTTTAGCAGGGCCGGCGTTATGCCGGCTTAAATTATATAAAATCCTGCTCGTTGAAAACAATCCGCTGTTAAAGGCCGAGGCAGCTGAGGTTAATACGACGAAATTAATGATTCCGGCAGCAACAGGAATGCCCACTAAACTGAACGTTTTTACAAAAGGGCTATTGTCTGCAGACAATTGGTTCCACGGGTTGATGCATAAAAGAATAATCAATGCTCCTACATAGAAAAAGAGAATTCTCAGCGGAATTTTGTTAATGGCTGAAGGGATATTTTTTTTGGGATCTGCTGTTTCTGCTGCAGAAACACCGATTAATTCGACCCCGACAAATGCAAACACGGCCATCTGAAAGGAAAGCAGGAATCCGGATATCCCATGCGGAAATATTCCTCCGAAATTCCACAGATTTCCCGCGGAAACCGTTCCTGCATCTGTTTTGAATCCAATAAAAAGCAAAACGATCCCGATAATAATTAAAGCAAGAATGGTAATCACCTTGATTAAGGCAAACCAAAACTCCAATTCGCCAAAAAGCTTAACAGTCAGCAGATTAAGCCCCAATAAAACGACTAAACAGACGACAGCAGGAACCCATTGCGGAATATGAAACCAGTATTGTACATACACGCCAACCGCTATCATGTCAGCCATAGCCGTCATGATCCAGCAAAACCAATAGGTCCATCCTGTCACAAACCCAGCCCACGGACCGATATACTCTTCGGCAAAATCCGTAAAGGACTGATATCCGGCATTAGACAGAAGCAGTTCTCCCAGTGCCCTCATAACGAAGAACAATGCAATCCCTACGATGAGATAGGCCAATACAATCGAGGGACCAGCTAATTGTATCGCTTTCCCTGAGCCAAGAAATAAACCGGTCCCTATCGTGCCGCCAATTGCAATCAGCTGTACATGCCTATTTTTCAGATCTCTCTTTAACTCCTGCTGTTCCATCCTGCATTCCCCCGTTTATATTCAGTAAAAAAAGCTGTTTCAAACTTGCCTGACACACTCACTGATAACACCATTCCAACTGCACTGCAAAGACAATAAAAAAAGAGACTGGAGTTCTCCAATCTCATCGCACAGAATAATAAATGTTTTTTTATTATCTTAAAGAAAATAAAAAATTTACGGTTTATTAAACTTCTGTTCTTTTGCCTGAGATAGTGAACCCTTCGGCGCCGCAAACATGTGCGGTCTCTCCAGAAACTGCTCCTGCTGAAGTCTGATCCCCAGCAATCATAGCTTGTTAACTATTTAATTATAATTTCACATTCTATCAATATTTGTCAGACAGAACAAGGATAATTAGCTGGATGTAATAGAAAATGCATGCAAAGAATATCCATCTGTGCAAATTAACCTTCACAGTTTGGAAAAATAACCAGATTTAAGGCTATCTTGTTCTAGGGAAATTATGTAAGGAAGTTCCTCGCGTTTTTCACTGAAGCTAAAATTTTTTCCCAGGCACACCGTCGCTGATATAAAGCCCGCCATACTTTCAATAAATTGTTTTCATTGATTCATATTGAAACAAAGCAGATCATTCA
The DNA here is from genome assembly GCF_001866725.1 of Bacillus sp. MUM 13. Classification (NCBI taxonomy): domain Bacteria; kingdom Bacillati; phylum Bacillota; class Bacilli; order Caryophanales; family Bacillaceae; genus Bacillus; species Bacillus sp. MUM 13. The sequence goes on along the minus strand of NZ_MLYQ01000002.1, from coordinate 57,744 downwards.
CTAATATGTATAATTATAGTATTCTAAAAATTTTTTCTTTTGTGAGGGTCTGTCTAAATTCCTAAAAATCCATACTCGATAACGGGCCTGTATCCTTTTCCCCATTACATTCAATTCTTCTTCATATCGCTCAAAAGACTTAATACATCATTAGTATGACATTAAGTAAAGAAAGGAATGGAACATTTGAATTCAAAATCACAGCCATTAACAGATCTATTTAAAAAGAAAGTCTATGAAACTTTCAGCCATCTTCATAAAAACCCGGAGCTTAGCTGGGAAGAGTGGAAAACTACAGAATATATTGAGTGCATTTTAAAGGATGCAGGCTGCCATAGGGTAACCACATTTGACGACTGTACAGGTGTGATTGGAGACATGGGGAATTTCAGCGGAAACTGTCCAATCATTGCCATCCGGGCAGATATGGATGCCCTATACCAGGAAGTAAACGGTAAAATGCAGGCCAATCACTCCTGCGGGCATGATGCCCATATGACACTGGTATTAGGCGTTTTATGGAGCCTGCAGCATAATGAACATCTGAAGAAACAAATAGGTGTACGTTTTATTTTCCAGCCTGCAGAAGAGGTGGGAGCAGGCGCCCTGAAGCTGGCTGGAAAGGGAGTTGTTGCTGATGCGGATTACTTATATGGAGTCCATCTCCGGCCGATACAGGAGCTTGCAGCAGGCTATGCGGCTCCTGCCATTCTGCACAGTGCGACACGTTCCATCGAGTTTGAAATCCATGGTGAAGATGCCCATGGCGCAAGGCCGCATCTCACACAAAGCGCCATTGAAATTGGCGCCTATATTATGAATGCGATTCACTCTCTGTATTTTGACCCCAATATTCCGCATTCCGCGAAAGTGACACGATTTATCTCAGGAGGAAGGAATACAAATATTATTCCCGGGAAAGCTTCCCTGGCCATTGATATGAGGGCACAAACAAATGAACTTATGGAAAAACTCCATAACCGTGTGCTTGATGTTATCCATAATGCACAAGAAATTTATAAAACAGATATTGAGATTACCAGCGACCATGGAATAGTGGCTGCAGAATCAAGCCAGTCTGCGCAGGACATTGCTGCCAAAGCCATACAGAATATTCTGGGACCTGAAAAAACGGCTCCTCCTGTCGTGACTCCCGGCGGTGATGACTTCCATTTTTATAAAGTGAAAATGCCTGACTTAAACGCCACAATGATTGGTTTAGGATGTAATCTTCAGCCTGGTTTGCATCATCCTGATATGCATTTTGAGATTGATTCGCTATTTACCGGAATTCATATCTTTAACGAAATTTTGCGCCTGCATAGTCTGGCGGATTAAAAATTGGGGCGGCAGAGTTTATCTGTTGCCCTATAACCAAATGAACACCCATGCAAGAAGGCTGAGTCCTCCAAACACCAATTCCCCCGCATGAATAGCCATGATAAGGACATCACTCTTTTTCGACCGGGGAATTCCAAAAAATCCTGTGTTATGGATGATATAGGTGAATCCAGAGGCAAAAATCAGGACCGCCAGGTAATTCACAGCCTGTGGGACAGTGAGGGTTTCTTCAGAACCGCTTTCCATTCCTACATTTAACTGAATTCCGCAGTGCTTCGAAATCAAAAAGGATGCTGCATAAAAAAGGAACAGTATAAGTGACAAACTGAAAGGCTGTTTACGGTAATCTGCCATGTTCAGAAATGTATTTTTAGGCTGCCGCTTTTCACCCTTATCCTGATCATGGAGAATAAAAATAAGGGCAACACCGCTCATGCCTGCTACAAATAAAGGGCTAAGCAGGCTAATTGCAAGGTTAAAATCAAAACATGCGATAATAATCAATGCCGCAAGGATTCCTCCTGCCAGTTTTTTTCCGTACTTCTCGCCACTTCTCCATGCCCATTCCATGTAATCCTTTTTATCTTCTGATTTCTGCAGTGATGGTTTCCGCCGCACTGCTGCGGTTAATAAAAATGATACGATGGACAGAACAATCCCCGTAATCAACAGCATGTATGAGAAATAAGGATATGAATCATAATCATCATACACATTTAGAACCCAAAGGCCTGATGAAACAATACAAACCAGACCCGCAAGCAAAAAATAAGGTGCTGCTTTCCTAATGAACATTGTAACCCTCCCTATTTAAAGAAAGGCTTTTGCTAAACCCTGCTGATTACCATCCCGAACAATTGGGGACCAGCGCCTCTAGAAGTAATCCCACCCGACGCAAACAGCCCTGTACTTTAACAAAGCCCATATGAAAAAGGAAGCTGGACTTTGGATCACTGCTTCCTCTTCTTATTTGTATCGATTATGAAACTATTTTGCGCTGACACTATAAATCAGTAAAAATTGATCGCTGAAATTATATATTTCCCATTTGACTGCAGAATGAATGTGAAGGCTACCTTGGCAGATATGTAAGAGCCTGCTGGTTTATATTCATAAGTGATCTGCGCGGAATAATCCTTAATATATTTTTGTTCTATTTTGAGCTTTGAAGCTGTTGCTTTTTTTAAACCTTTAGAAAAACGGCTCACTTTTTCCTTTGAAGTATACTTCTTAGTTGTGCTTACCCTCGTTTTGTAGGATTTTTTAGTAGCTTCACGGCCGCCTACGAATATTTTTGAAGTGCTGTTCATCATATGTTTATCTACATAGGCATTGAAATTTCTGGTGCTCCCTGTCTGAAGGGTTGAGCCATAGGTTTTTATGAGATTGACTGCTTCTGGCTTCAGCTCATTGATGACATTTTTCTTATTGAATCTTTTCGGAAATGACATGACACCCTTTTTCGACACAGTTGCAGCTGCTTTCACGGAGCTGGCATATAGCTGGGCTTGCCTTGTTTTGCTTGCTGCAGTGCTGCCTTCTGCTCCAGCCCCCATTGAACCAGCAAATAGGCTGCATGCTGCAATCGCCGAAATTACGATTGCTTTTTTAGATTTCCTGTTTAGTAGTTTCATACAATTAACCTCCCATTATCCGATAATTGACTTATAAATATGTAAAATGTTTAATTTTACCATATCCTCCTTACCCTCTTTGGCTTTTTTGTAAACATGAATAAATAAGGTTTACTGGCCCATATCTTGATCATGAACGGTTTGTTTGTAAACCTTAGATATCTGCTTCTCCAAGTTGGCAAATTTTTAAAATTCCACATAGCCATTGACCTCTCCACTGATGATAGTTAGAATGTAAAATAATAAATTTCCAACAAAAAAATGCATATAGTCACTCGTATAATATTGGAGATAGGGTCCAAAAGTTTCTACCAAACCGCCGTAAATGGTTTGACTACGAGAAGGATTTGAGTTTTGGCACTCTTTTTTTGCTATGACTCTATTTTTCCTTCTCCATGTTAAACCTTAGATAAATCTAGGGTTTATTTTTTTAGGGAGAGATTAAAATGACAGCTGAAAAAACAACATTAAAAAAACAAATAGCATCCGCCGGAAAACAGGCACCTGCAGATATTGTGATTAAGAATGGACGGATTATTGATGTTTTCAACCTTGAAATAATTGAAGCGGATCTTGCGATTTCAGAGGGTATGTTTGTTGGCATTGGAGATTTTGAAGGAAAGCAAATCATCGATGCAAAAAACCGGTATGTCTGCCCTGCTTTCATTGATGGACATGTCCATATCGAATCTTCAATGGTGAGCCCTGCTGAGTTCGCCAAAGTCCTGCTTCCCCATGGGGTTACAGCCGTTGTCGCCGATCCCCATGAGATTGCTAATGTATCCGGAAGTGAGGGTATACGCTTTATGATTGAAAACTCCAGCGGCCTTCCACTGGATACATTTTTCATGCTCCCTTCCTGTGTACCTGCCACTCCCTTTGAGAACTCAGGGGCCGTGCTGAAAGCAGAGGACCTGGAACCTTTTTATGCCCATAAAAGGGTGCTGGGATTGGCAGAGATTATGGACTATCCTTCTTTAGCAAATAGGGAGGATGCCATGATGGATAAAATTGCGGCTGCATTGAAGCACCGGAATCAGATAGATGGCCACCTGGCAGGATTGGATACCAATGCAATTAATATATACAGGGCAGCCGGGGTCAGCACCGACCATGAATGCAGTACACCTTCTGAGGCGTTAGAGCGCTTAAGGCGCGGCATGTATCTATTGATTCGCGAAGGTTCTGTTGCAAAGGATTTAAAGTCACTCATTAAAGCAGTGAATATCCATAATGCCCGCCGCTGTTTATTTTGCACGGATGATAAGCATTTGGATGATTTGATGCAAGAAGGCAGCATTGACCATAATATCCGTTTAGCCATCCAATGCGGCCTTTCTCCGTTAACAGCGATCCAGATGGGCTCATTAAATGCTGCCGAATGCTACGGTTTGTCTAAAAAAGGGGCAATCGCTCCAGGCTTTGAAGCAGATTTCTTATTGTTGGATGAACTGGAGTCCATTGCGATTTCGGAAGTATATAAATCCGGAAAGCTTGTTGCGAAAGATGGAAAATATACCGGAGAGTCCATTGTAAAGGAACAACCGCTATCTCAGCTCACTGCTACCGTCCATATCCCACACATAGAGGAAAAGGATATCCAAATTCCTATCGGGAAAACTGGCAGAGCGAACATCATTGAAATCATCCCCAATCAGCTGAGAACCAATAAGCGAATAGAAACTGTCCATGTAAAGAATGGCTGCTTTTCTCCCTCTGGTGATGAGGACCAGCTGAAGATATTAGTGATAGAACGGCACAAATATTCAGGGAATATTGGAAAAGGCATCGTGAAAGGATTTGGGCTAAAAGGCGGAGCCATCGCGACAACCATTGCCCATGACTCCCACAATATCGTTGCAGCCGGCACCAATGACAGCGACCTTTTAACAGCAGTACGGGTCTTAAAAGAATTAAACGGGGGACTAGCCATCATCAAGAATGGAGAGATACTCGCCTCCATCCCATTGGCAATCGCGGGATTAATGTCCGATAAAGACTACCAATCAGTAAACGCGGAACTGGATCTATTGAAATCTGCTTTATCGCAATTAGGCTTTGCTGGAGCATTTAATCCTTTCCTTACCCTTTCATTCTTAACCCTTCCTGTCATTCCGGCATTAAAGTTAACCGACACCGGCCTGTTTGATGCAGAGAGTTTTCAGCATATTGACGTATCGATTACCTGACATAACACAAAAAAGGCCGCTTTGAAAGTGGCCTTTTTTGCATGATGCATATAAAGATGACACTATTATTCTCACATCATCTCTCACCTTAAAAAATTTGCAAGCCAAAAGAACTATTTTTTTATTAAAAGCGCTTGCATAATTTTAAAATCCGGTTATACTACTTGTATACAAGTATACTTCGAAAAATTATAGGGAGGGAGTTCATGGCCAAAGAGGAGTTTTTATATCCTGAAAAATGGCTTTTAAAGGCTTCAGCCGGCGAGAGAATCGCAAGTGAGCTAAGAATATCGATTATTTCAGGGATGATTGAAAGCGGTACCATACTATCTGAAAATAAAATTGCTGCAGACTTTTCTGTAAGCCGGTCTCCCGTCCGTGATGCATTAAAAATTCTGGCATCTGAAAATATGGTCCAGCTAAAGAGAATGGGTGCATCAGTCACTGGTTTAACAGATAAGCATATAGAGGAAATTTATGATGTCCGGCTGATGATCGAGTCGTTTGTATTTGAACGGATCGTAAAAGCAGATACCGGGGATTTAGTAAAAGAACTCAGCAAAATATTGGAAATGATGAAGGTTGCCGTCAAATATGGCGATGCAGATGAATTTTCCTGCCAGGATGTCATCTTTCATGAAACCATTATTCGTTTTATCAATCATTCCTATATTCTGATGATCTGGAATAACTTGAAGCCTGTTATGGAAAGCTTAATTCTCTTATCCATGCGAGTGCGTTTCAAGGAAAAATATGACGACTTTCAAAGAATCCTGAAAAATCATGAACTATATATTGATGCAATTAAAACAAAAGAAAGAAACTTAATGATTCAGTCCCTGCACCAGAATTTTGATGATGTCCAAGGAAAAGTCGAAGATCTGTGGATGTCTCAGCAGCTGCTGGCTAAAGGTGCGGGCCAGGGTGAACAGGCTTAACGCGCATACACTTGAAACCGATCCCAAACACCCGTGTTTAAAGCAATTGCCAAATAAATTTTACTTTTAAGGAGAAATTATCATGCCATTAATCATTGTTGCAGCTGGTATTCTCGCATTGCTGCTGTTAATTATGGGCTTAAAGCTCAACACATTTGTTTCACTGATCATCGTATCATTCGGAGTGGCCTTAGCACTCGGAATACCTGTAGAAAACATCGTCAAGACTGTTGAAACAGGACTCGGCGCCACTCTCGGCCACTTAGCACTCATTTTCGGCCTAGGAGCCATGCTCGGCAAGCTGATTGCTGACTCAGGCGGCGCACAGCGGATCGCTATGACTCTCGTTAACAAATTTGGAGAAAAGAATATTCAATGGGCAATCGTAATCGCTTCTTTCATTATCGGTATTGCTTTGTTCTTTGAAGTAGGTTTAGTCCTATTGATTCCAATTGTATTTGCGATTTCAAGAGAATTGAAAGTATCCATCCTGTTCCTTGGCATCCCGATGGCTGCTGCACTATCTGTTACACACGGCTTCCTTCCGCCGCATCCGGGACCAACAGCGATTGCAGGCGAATATGGAGCAAACCTTGGAGAAGTACTTCTTTACGGATTTATCATTGCCATTCCAACCGTGATTCTTGCTGGACCTGTTTTCACGAAGCTTGCTAAAAAACTCGTGCCAGATTCTTTCAAGAAAACCGGCAGTATTGCTTCACTAGGAGAACAAAAAACATTTAAGCTTGAAGAAACACCAGGATTCGGCATCAGTGTATTCACTGCCTTGCTTCCAGTAATCTTAATGTCCATTGCGACCATCATCACTTTGATTCAAAAAACAACAGGCGCTGCAGACAATCACATCCTTGTTGCTATCCGTTTCATTGGAGACGCATCACCTGCCATGCTGATTTCCCTTTTAGTAGCAGTGTACACAATGGGAATCGGCAGAAAGATTCCGATCAACAAGGTCATGGAATCCTGTACAACAGCCATCACCCAAATCGGAATGATGCTTCTGATTATCGGAGGAGGCGGCGTTTTCAAACAGGTATTGATTGACGGGGGAGTCGGAAACTATGTTGCCAAGATATTCGAACATAGCGCCCTGTCACCTATCCTGCTTGCATGGCTGATTGCAGCGATCCTGCGTATTTCCCTCGGATCTGCAACAGTTGCAGCTCTTACGACTGCAGGACTGGTCATTCCGCTGTTAGGACATTCTGACGTCAACCTTGCACTAGTTGTGCTTGCAACTGGAGCTGGAAGCCTGATTGCTTCGCACGTCAATGATGCAGGTTTCTGGATGTTCAAGGAGTACTTCGGTTTAAGCATGAAAGAGACATTTGCTACCTGGACACTGCTTGAATCCATTATTTCTGTATGCGGGCTGGGATTCACTTTACTTCTTAGCTTGATTGTTTAATAAATTGATAGAACAGGAAAGCACCCTCAAAATATCGGGGGTGCTTTCCTATTTCATTTGAATGGCTGCATAAAAAATGAAACAAAACCATATGCAAAGTGGTGTAAATAAATAAGTATCGTAATAGGAGAACCGCGAATCCCGTTCCTTTTTAAACAGTCCGAAGTACTTGAAATCTCCAACCACCCTCAAGAAGAAAACTGCGATACATGTCCAGCATCCCCACTTAATCACAAAGTTCGGCTGAACCACAGGAAATAGTCCCCCTTGCAGGATAAGAAGCAATGCTGAAGAAAATACAAGAAACGCGACAACAAGCGTCGCCATTTTACCGGGAGCAAACACTGGCTGCCTCCCCCTTGTTTTACCTTGAGGCAGAACATTATTACCGCCCCATGTGCCGCCGAACGCCCAGTAGACATGTATGCATCCAATCCCAATCAAAAGCACAGCCGATATTCCAATCATCAGTAAAATCAACAGCAGCCCTCCTTTGAAGGATAATACAGGTATATTCTATAGAGATTAGCGCTATTCCTTGTTCACATCATTCACAGCTACTGGCCATACAGCCACTCTATATCAATTGATTTTTAGTTAGGCTTGGCTGTTTAATTCCATTGTCATATTTAATTTACTTCAATATTTCATGAAGCTTTGTCACATACATTTCCTCTTCATCGTCATACGTTATGAAATAACAAATGGAGGTTATCTTATGGCTGAAAAATGGGATGTTGTTATTATTGGCGGCGGCCTGGCTGGTTTGGTGGCGGCTAATTATTTAGCGGGAAACAATTTGTCCATATTATTAATTGAAAAAGGCAAAAAAGCCGGCGGAAGGGCCAGAACTGATCAAATACGTCAGCAATATTTCAACTTAGGCCCACATGCGCTATATAAAAAAGGAAAAGCCATGTCGATACTCGAAGAATTAAATATACAGATCTCTGGAAGGTCACCTAAATTAGGAGGCATTATAGTCAAAGACAATCGGGAATATAAGGCACCATTTACTCCTTTAGGCATACTTGAAACAAGTCTATTAAACTGGAAAGAACGTATTGAATGGGCTAAGGCTTTGAAGAAATTGATGACAACTAATACGGAAAACCTGGCACAGCTGACATTCAAACAGTGGGTTGAGCAAACCTCACATTCAGCTAACATTCAATCACTGCTCTATACATTAGGCAGGCTTGCAACCTATTGCCATGCTCCTGAAGCTAGCGCAAAAATTATCGTATCACATTTAAAAACGGTCATGAGCGGTGTACTTTATGTAGATAACGGCTGGCAGACAATCATAGATCAGCTCCACAATAAAGCCGTAATCTCCGGTGTGCAGGTGCAAACTCATAAGAGCGTCAAGTACATTAATACTATGGATCATGACCATTTTTCATTAGTTCTATCTGGGGATGAGGAAATTTCCGCGAAATATATATTATGTACAACTGGCCCTCATGAACTCCATCACATGTTAGGTGAAAAATCTGCTTTCTCCCGCCCCTCTTTTGCCAAAATTACTCCTGTACAGGGAGCGGCGTTTGATGTTGCTTTAACACAGCTTCCAGAACCCAGAAAATTGTTTGCCATGAGCCTGACAGATCCGATTTATTTCTCCGTTCATTCAAATTATGCCCGCCTCTCCGATGATCCGGGAAGTTCAGTTATGCATGTATTTAGATATCACCATCCTGATGATACTTTAGATGGAACAAAGGTAAAGAATGAGCTTGAACTTTTTTTAGAAAAGATGCAGCCAGGATGGAAAAAATACGAAATCACCAGTCGTTACATGCCACAAATTACAGTTAACCAGCGCTTACCTCAACTGGGTGATGAACAAATGCTGCAAAATTCCAGCAGTATAATTCCCGGATTATATATAGCCGGAGACTGGACTTCTCCACATTCCATTTTGTCAGAGGGGGCAGCCAGCAGCGGAAAACTGGCTGCGGAGGAAATTATTGAAAAGGAAAAGAGTGGATTCCGTGCAAATCAGTAATGAAGATTATCGGCAATTTAAACCCTTAATGTTTTCAATAGCCTACCGTATGTTAGGTTCGGTTGCGGATGCAGAAGACATTGTGCAAGAAACCTTTTTAAAAGCATATCAAATGAATGAACAGAAGATAGATAATAAGAGAGCATACCTCTGCAAAATAGTGACTAACCGATGTCTTGATGAACTAAAGTCAGCACGTCACAGACGGGAACAATATACAGGGCCATGGAATCCTGTACCTTTGCTCCTCGAGAACACCGATCCTTCCTACATGCTGCTGCAAAAGGAAGGGTTAAGCATTGCCTTTTTACGAATGATGGAGCATTTAGCACCAGATGAACGAGCTGTCCTCCTTTTAAGAGAGGTGTTTGACTTCTCCTATTCGGAGATCTCTGCAATTATTGGAAAGAAAGAGGAAAACTGCCGGAAAATTCTCAGCCGCGCTAAGCAAAAAACCTCACGAATAGAGGATGAAAGTTTAAACTATGAGGACAATAAGTCCATTGTTAATCACTTTATCCAAGCTTTTCAAACACAAAACACTGATGCCTTAATACATCTTATCTCTGAAAATGTCACGCTATACTCGGATGGCGGCGGAATCGTCAAGGCTGCTGTCCGGCCAATCGTGTCACGCACTAATGTTTTGGCTTTATTATACGGAATCACAAAAATTGTCCCGGAAGACTACAATATTATGATTAAAAATGTCAATAATCAGCCAGCAATCGTGATTTATATGAATGGTAAAATTCATAGCATAATGAGTTTTTACATTTATAATGCTAAAATTAACGAAATTTATATGACGATGAATCCTGATAAGTTACCCGCTGTTTAAAAAAGGAAAGGGTCTGGGTGTTAAACACAATTCCCTAAAGGCTGGATGCAGCCTTTAGGGAATTGTGATTTATCCATGCCTATTTTATGAGTTCTCCCATAGCAGATTTATTTGAGTTCTGCCCTCTTGAAAGATTTCTCATGCAGAAGCAGCCATTCCTTTCTCCACAGGCCGCCTGCATAACCGGTTAATTTCCTATTTGAACCGATTACTCTGTGACAAGGAATGATAATGGTTAACTTGTTTTTCCCATTCGCATTTCCTACTGCTCTAATCGCTTTTTCATTCCCAATAGACACGGCAATATCCTTATAAGACCCCGTTTCCCCATAAGGAATTTCTTTTAAAGCCTCCCATACAGTTTTTTGAAAACCAGTCCCTTCAGACTGATAAGAAAATGTAAATTCACGGCGCTTTCCTTTAAAATATTCGTCGAGCTGGTTATAGCATTCTGCTAAAATCAGGGGAGTTTCAGCATGCAGCAGATTTACCTGTTTTTCCTCTTCAGAGAACATAATAGAACATATTGTTTTATCCGTACCGATTATTTCTAACACGCCAATCGGTGATTCATAATCTAATTTATATATTGTTGTCATATAAAGACCTCCAAAGATAAAATACAGCATATGCCTGCCACCCTTCCCAATCCGCTGCATATGCTTCTATTTCTTTTATAGCAGGTTTTTTCTCAAGATTTAATACATTCTTCAATGCATGATGGAGGCCGACATCGGCAACTGGTAAGGATGAGATATCATGCAGGCATTTCATCATCACATAATCTGCTGTCCATGGACCGATACCCCTTATTTTCAATAATGACCCGCGTATTTGCTGATGATTTTTTTCCTGAAGCAATAATTCCTTTGTTAATTCGCCGTTTGTCATCGCCGCAGCAATGCCAATGATATACTCTGCCTTCCTGCCAGTAAATTGAAGTTTCCTCAAGTCATCTGTGTTTATTAAAGCTATTTTTTCAAATGAGGGAAATAGCCAAAACGTTTCACCTTCGAATGTAAGACTTTCTCCAAATTGTTCGACGAGGCGTTTCTTCAGTGTGTAAGCAAATGTTAAATTAATTTGCTGTCCTATAATCGCCCACACTAACGCCTCAAATAAATCCGGAATACACATCATACGCAGCCCATAATATTTACGAACAAGATTCTTTAAAACTTTGTCCTGTGCTGCCATTTGATAAAATGCCCCTAAGTTCTGCTCCAAGTCATACCATTCCCAAATAAATTCTGCTGCTTTTTTGCGAAGTTGAGCGGACGGGGAACCCAGCGGAAATTCAATTTTCATGACATTATTAATGAACTCAATCTTACATAATATCTGGGATCCATTAACTTTTATTAGTTTATATACAGCCCCCTCGTTAATATGATGAAGGACTTCAAGGTCAGATCGTTTTAAAAAAATCAAACACTCTTCAAAGTTAAATTCTTCTGGTGGATATATTTCTATATATGATTCATGATCCATCCAATTCATTCATATGTTCCTTTCGGTATTCACTAGGTGAACAGTGTTTTAAGGTGCGGAATACTTTATAGAAATTGGAAGGGCTCCTAAATCCCGCCTCATAGCAAATATCCAGGTTCATCAAGGACGTGTTTTTAAGAAGATGGGCTGCTTTATCGATGCGTATTTTATCTAAATAAGTCCGCGGAGTCTCAGAGGTTTCTTGCTTAAATAAACGGTCCAAATAAAAGGGACTTAAACCGGCTTGATCTGCTATATCTTTTAAAACCAAATTTTGCTTATAACCGTTGATCAGGTACGTAATGACATTCTTAACAACCTCCATGTGGGGGGATTGTTCAGCTTCAGGCTGACATCTTTTGCAGGCACGAAAACCCGCTTTTTCAACTTCAGTGATATCATCGTAAAACTCTACATTCACTTTTTTCGGCTTTCTTGATCTGCAGGAAGGACGGCAGTATATTTTCGTTGTTTTTACAGCCGTAAAAAATAGACCATCATACATACGGTCACACGCGATGATTTTCTCCCACATCTCTTCGAAAGAAAGATTGATATTAGCCATGGCCCCACTATCCTTTCTGCACGAATGCTAGTGCGCATACAGGGGATGTATTCCGTTAACCTCCGCTTGCCGCAGCAAGATTGCTTTGAAGTACGCTATTGAAACCATTTTAACAAGTATCCGGCTTATATTTCATCCTCATTCTTGCTCTTATGGTCTGTCATTAAGAGCCCGCTACCATACAGCCATTCAAAATTGCTTTCAATTGTATCACTTCTTTCTGCGAATGCGTTGCTTAGAAATAATAATCTTATTCTTTAATTTTGGACTGAGTTATCATATTTCTTGCTGCAATCCCCTCTTTTGCAGGGAGTGACTTGCAGCATATGCAAGAATTTTATTTCACGTTGAATGATTGACACTTTACTGTTAGAAACAGTATACTGTCGTTAACAGTAAAAATGAATGTAAAATTTATATGAAACAGGCGGGTGTATATTTTATGAAACATACAGGGAGACATACGGGTGCATTCATATTGATGTTTTTATTAAAGGGAGATAACTATGGAGGAAAACTTCTGCAGAAATGTGAAGAAGAGCTGCCAATCAATCCTATTGATAGTGCCATTTTGTATCGCACACTTAAGAAATTGGAGGAAGAGGGTGCTGTGGAATCTTACTTGGATACTAATCGGGATAAGCCGGTAAGAATGTATAAAATCACTGCAGCCGGAAAAAGCAAGTTAGATGATTTTCAGATGGATATAGAAGAAAAAATGAAAAACCTGTCTTTTTTTCTAAAGAACTACAAAGAATGGAAAGCTCAAAATAATGATTAGCGGAATGGTTTTATATACAATAGCACTTGCGTATGTGGTTATTTCTTTCAAAAAAGATAAACATAAAACAAAGCTTGCCCTCTTAAAAGCATGGAAAATGTTTAATAATGCCTTGCCTGATTTATTAGCTATTATGCTTTTCATCGGGCTTGCCTTGTCTTTATTAACACCATCTATTATTTCTTCCATCATTGGCGCCAATTCTGGGTTCCTTGGCATCGCTTATTCAACAATCATCGGCTCAATTGCTTTAGTTCCGAGCTTTATTGTCTTTCCTCTCGGGCATACATTAGTCCAGAATGGTGCTGCTCTTCCACAGGTGGCGGTATTAATGTCGACTTTAATGTCCGTAGGACTTGCATCTTTATCTTTGGAACAAAAAACTTTTGGATCCAGCTTTGCCTATGCCAGAAATATTTCCGCCATCATCATGTCTCTTCTATTTGCCTGTATAATATGGGTGGTGATGACATGAAGAATCTAAAAAAATATCGTTTCTTTTTCATTTTATTATCAGGTCTGCTTCTAATTGCCATATTGAACCAATCTATTGCTATAAAAGCAGTTCAGTTAACCGGAAACAGCATGATTGATATGTTATTTTTGCTTCCTCCTATATTTATACTAGTGGGATTATTGGATCAATGGGTAAAGAAAGAAACACTCATTCGATATATGGGTGAAAAATCAGGCATATATGGCATCTTCTTCTCCTTATTTTTAGCAACAGTAGCTGCGGGCCCGCTATATATAGCCTTTCCGATTGCCGTACTGTTATTGAAAAAAGGGGCTAGTGTCCGATATCTGGTATTTTTCTTAGGCGCCTGGTCAACAGTGAAATTGCCAGTTTTAATATATGAATTCACTTCTTTTGGCCCTGAATTCACACTGATCCACATATGTTTCGGCCTCATGTTTTATTATGTAACAGGCCTTTTATTTGAAAAATACTATGATCAAAAAAAGCTGTTGAAACATGATATAACAAGTTAGTTGTTGTATCGAATTATGGAAACCTATAAACCAAGTAATTATTGAGAGAACATTCCCATGCATGTTCTCTCTTTTTGTATAAATCTTTCCGGTAACTATGACTTTTTTAACTAACTATATCTGGCTGATTTCCGATGAATTTGATACTTACTTTGACATCAACAGACGCTGAACATGCGGTTCCCTTGTTATATTTATGCCGATAAGCTATTTTTAGATACCCCGGCATTCTTGCCAATGAGTACGGAAAATACGACAATGATTGCCGTTATTATTGTTACGCTTGTAATAGATTCTCCTAAAAAGAGCACTGCAAATAAAATCATCAGAAACGGCTGCATATATTGCAGTTGGCTAATTCGTGCAATTCCGCCTAATGCCATCCCGCCATACCAGGCAACATATGCTAAAAACTGGCTTACAATCGCTAAGTAAAGTAAACTGGCCCAAGCTTGTATTGGAGCATTTAACATTTCCAAAGAAATACTCATCCCTACTGGAATCAGAAAGAATGGTGCTCCTATTACAATAGCCCATGCGATTACCTGCCAGCTTCCTATTTCTTTTGATAGTTTTCCGCCCTCAGCATAACTAAAACCTAAAATAACCACTGCAGCTAAGAGTCCTAAATCCTCCAATTGAAGTTTTCCAAAACCTAAATTAAACGCATATAAAATGACAGCTCCTGCACCAATGAAACTTGCCAGCCAAAATTTCAAAGAAGGTTTTTCCCCCGCTCTAAACAGCGCGATACCAGCTGTTGCTAACGGCAGTAATGCTAATTCAACGGCTCCGTGTGAAACGGGCAATGACTTCATCACCCATGAAGTCAGTAAAGGAAAACCTAAGACAGCCCCTGCAGCGACAATTACAATACTTTTAAATTGCTTCCGGTCAGGTACTTTTTCCTTTCGAACAATCAGTATTACACCAACCAGTATTCCTGCAATGACCGTTCTTCCTAAACCAACTACCGTTGTTCCGAAATATTCAACAGCAATCCTGGTAGCCGGCAAAGTCAGACTAAAACAAATAACACCCGCCAGCCCAAGCAATAACCCCAATTTTTCTCTTTCCACACAGCTTCCTCCCTAACTCCATGTATTTCTTCCTGAAAAATCCAATGATAATTTTGTTATAATCACATAATACTAGATACAGATAATGGATATGATGGCTGTTTTCTGCATCTGTCAGGGTACAGTTTAAGGAGGATGAAATAATATTGAATCCAAAGTACAAGAAAATTGCAGATGAAATTAAGCAGCAGCTTGCAAATGGAAATTTAGCTGCTGGTCATAAACTTCCCTCTGTTCGACAGCTATCTGAAAAATTTAACTGCAGTAAAAATACGGTCATTAAAGCTTACAGTGAGTTAGAAAGAGAACACTTAATTTATGCAATACCTCAAAGCGGCTATTATATTGTCAATGAATTCAAACTGCCTGATAATCAGCCTGATGTAATAGATTTCTTGTCAGCAGGACCGGATAAGCATTTGTTGCCATACATTGAGTTTCAGCATTGCTTAAATCAGGCGATTGAAAAATATCAGGAAGAAATTTTCACATATTCCGATCAACAAGGCCTTCTATCATTACGTACAGAAATCGTGAAAAACCTTCAAATTTCACAAGTCTTTACTGAAATAGACCGTGTTGTCATAGTCTCAGGCTCTCAACAGGCTATTCACTTATTAACGGCGATCCCCTTTCCAAACGGCAAAAAAAATATCCTTATTGAACAACCAACGTATTTCGGGATGATTGAATCTCTTGATTTAAACCAGGTTACAACCTTTGGCATCGAATTATCCATGAAAGGAATCGATTTAGAACGCCTTGAATATATGTTCAAAAACAACGATATTAAGTTTTTCTATGTCATTCCAAGATTTCATAACCCTCTTGGACATTCTTATACAAATAGTGAGAAGAAGAAAATTGTGGAATTGGCAAATAAGTATGATGTATATATTGTGGAAGATGATTTTCTAGGTGAATTAGAGCCTGATAAAAAAGCTGACCCGTTTTTCGCTTTTGATCCGTCTGGAAGAGTCATTTATATTCAAAGCTTTTCAAAAGTATTTCTTCCCGGGCTGCGGATTGCCAATGTTGTATTGCCAAAAATAATGATAAAAAGCTTTTTGCGTTATAAATTCAGTTCAGATTTCAACAGCCCTGTCCTTTCTCAAGGGGCATTAGATATCTATTTGAAAAGCGGGATGTATCACAGTCACTTGAAAAAGATAAAGAATGTATATTTTCATAAAATACAAATGCTAAAAAGTGCTTGCGAACAATTCCTTCCGGAAGGCACACAATACACGAAGCCTGTTTCAGGATTTTATCTTTCCATCTATTTACCAGATCACATTTCAGCAAAAAAACTCGCTATTCTACTTTCTGAACAACAAATATTAATAGATGATACAGGCAGAATGTTCTTATCCGATTTTAATAAAGACAATCTCATTCGTTTATGTATTTCTCAAGTGCATGACTATCAAATAAAAGATGGGATAGAAAAGATCGCTCAAACCATTAGCGATTTGGGCAATAAAAAGAACTACTATTTAAATAAGATCTCACTCATTTAAACAAATCTTCCTCTAATCATAAGCAGCACCAGACATATACAGACTGGTGCTTTATTAATTCATTGGAAAATCGCGTAAAAACTAGTACCTGTTTCACTTTATTTGACAGTCTCCAACGTTGAAGTCTTTTACTTTGGCTCTTTTCTTAAAGATTGTTGTTTTTTAATGAGTTCTGTGAGGAGACCTCATTATTAAAGGAGGGTGATTGGAGCATAGGGTGCGAGACTCCTGCGGGGTTAGCTGGAAGGTGAGACCCCGCAGGCAAAGCAGAGGAGGCTCACCGCCCGCCCCGCGGAAAGCGGGCATCCTAAGCGGAAATCAACCCCTTGTTCCATAGCAGAAAAGCTTTCGAAAACAGCCTTTACTTTTGATTAAATAATGTCGGTGTCTAAAAAAGTTTTAAAAATTCTTTTGCCGCTTTCGATAAATAACTATTCTTCCTCCAAATCACTTTGGGTTCAGATATTAAGGTCTGATCCTTTAGCTGAATGACCCTCAATCCTCCCAATGAATGGAGGGATAATAACGAGAGCGGTAAAATCGTTGCACCAAATCCCGATGAAACGAGACCAAGCAACATAATTAAATCCTGACATTCGCACAGTATATTTGGTTCTAAATCTAACCGTTGAAATTCATTGACAATTTGTCCATACGCACCTAAACCATAGTTTGGCCGCAGAAGAATCAATGGCAAATCGATGATTTCCTCTAAGCTGCATTGCTCCGATCCGCTCCACGTCCATTTTTCAGGCAAAACAAGCACATATGGGTCACTTTCCAATGTCATTTGAGAGATACTTTTTTCTGTTATTGGACTATTTGTTACCGCAATCTCAATCTGACGTTTAGATAACATTTTTATGAGATGAATCGTTTCACCTTCCCATACTTTGAAAGTGAGACCAGGATTTTTCTCACGAATATCTATCACCTTAGAAAGAATTAAAGGGGCACAATAAAGATTGGATCCAACAGATAAAATCCCACTGGCGTCTTTCCTCAATTCTTGAACTTCAACCATTGTTTCATCAAGTTTATTTAAAAGTTCTTTTGCTCGAAAAAGTAATCTTTCCCCCTCCAAGGTTAAATTAAGACTTTTGTTATCTCGATCAAATAAAATGACGCCTAGCTCTTCTTCCATTTGTTTGAGTTGTCTGCTCAAAGGGGGCTGGGCAATATTTAATTTCTTTGCAGCTGTCGTGATCTTACCTTCTTCTGCTATAGTGATAAAGTATTTTAACTGTCGAATATCCAAGATGAAACCTCCATCATACCTAAAGGGTATAGTAAAAAGATAAAACAGATATTTTAAGTATTGATAAATTAAGTATACACTAAGGTGTAGCGTAATTCATAAAGTGAAGGGGAGTGACTTTGTTGTTCAAAAAAAATACCATACAATTTCCAAGGCTTTTATCGGTTGGAAATATATCGAATGGATTTGTGGCCTGGCTTTTTGGTTCAGCAGGACCACTATTAATTGTTTTACAAGCTGCTGCAAAAGGTCATTTGTCTGATAGCATAACCAGCTCATGGATTTTCGCCATTTATGGAATGGGCGGACTCCTAACGCTCATCGTCTCCTTATATTATGGGCAGCCCATAGGCTATGCCTTTTCAATACCTGGAGCCATTCTTGTCGGCTCAAGCTTAACCCATTACTCTTTCAGCCAAGTGGTTGGTGCCTATATTATAACCGGGATCCTCATTTTCCTTTTAGGAGTAACTGGCCTTGTTACAAAATTGATGAAGGTTATGCCTATGCCAGTTATGATGGGGATGGTGTCAGGTGTCTTGCTCCCTTTTGGAACTAACATGATCGGCTCGGTTGTAAAAAATCCGCTACTTAACGGAATCCCGTTACTAGTCTTTCTGGCTCTTTCTTTTTTCTTACGATTTTCAAAAAAGTTTCCACCTATATTAGGGGCGATCATTGCAGCAATTCTTTGTCTTAAATTTTTGCCGAACGTATCGGTACAGCCTCTCCATATAGCAATGGGCATACCCCATTTTATCATTCCATCATTTAGTTTTTCCGTTGTAGGGGAACTTGTCATTCCATTGCTCTTAACGGTTATTGCCATTCAAAATGCCCAAGGGATTGCTATGTTAGAGACCCATGGCTATCAGCCGCCGATCAATGCCATGACCAATTGGAGCGGAATCGGTACCATTATAAATGCTTTTTTTGGGGGCCACCCAGCCTGTATTGCAGGTCCCATGACGGGCTTACTTGTTAATAAAGATTCAGGCAAACTTGAACATCGATATGTCGCTGCTATTGTATTAGGAGTATTATCCTGTCTATTAGCTCTATTCTCTCCAATAGCTTCACAAATCCCATATGTCATTCCTGCCTCATTAATTCAATTACTAGGCGGCATTGCCATGATTAGTGTACTGGTTGACTCTTTGAAAATGAGTTTCTCTGGCCGATTTAAATCAGGCGCCCTCTTTTCTTTTATAATCACAATCTCAGGGATCTCTATTCTCCATATTGGAGCGCCATTCTGGGGTCTGGTTGGGGGTACCTTGGCCACCGTATTCTTGGATAAACAAGATTTAAAATCTGCATCAAGTGACCCTGAAAATGAAACTGACTTTATTAAAGCTTCCTGACACAGTTTCTTTAGACCCCGGTTACATCCCATGACAAAATAAATGACACCTAGACTGCACTATGTCTAGGTGTCATTTATTTTTTGTACAGAATAACATCCTCCCTATCACACCGGAAACAATGGTATAAATTTTTTTCAAATGAACTATTCTGAGTATCTTACTTTTGGCAATAATACATTTCTTAAAAAGGGCACCATATCCCTTAAATTCACCAGTCTGTGTTCTCATTGAACCACATCGAAAAATTTCCTATACCACCGCCTATACAAAGGGTAAACAAAAGATTCTCTATCATAGCTAAGTTATTCACTAACTTCTGAAACATTTTTAATAACGATAATGAATCTTTCTGAGAACCATTGAAAAGAATATAATAAAAGTTTTTCTCTCCAATTATGAAACAGCCTTTTGTTCTTGATGTGAATTTAAATTCTATAGGGATTTGACAGGAATCTTCTTTGAATCGGGTGATTTGCAGGTAGCATCAAAATCATAGATAGCATGTCCTTGACCAAGTATTTCATTTACCCCCCATCCCCCTTCAACCTATGTAAATCACTTCCCAACCTGCCTGCTCGATAATCGGAATTAACTATAATATGCTAATTGGGCGAGTGCCTTCAGATGAAATTCGGCCAATTGCTGGACCAGCATTCTCATCCCGTTTCCCAGCCCTGCCTAAAGCATAAAAGTTGATTTTGGGTATAAAGAAAAGTAATATAGATATATCGCAAATTATCAATATCCTATTGTTTGGTTAGTTTATACGTATTCCAAAATAGATTTTAATCAGAAAGGGGCAGGCAGCATTGGATCGGGAATCAAATATGATAAAAGACGAACAGGCAGTTGAAATTTTCAAGGCTCTCTCAAATCAAATAAGAGTAAATATTCTGCAAATGTTGAAAGAACCTGATAATAATTTTTCCCCGCAGGCCCATGTCATCAATGAAAAAGGCTTTGATGGCGGGGTTTGTGTTAGTGATATTCGAAACAAAGTAGGACTATCACAATCCACTACCTCCCAGTATTTGTCTATCCTATTGCAAAGCGGTCTGGTGGAAATGAAACGAATCGGACAATGGACTTATTATCGACGCAATGAGGAAACCATTAAACAGTTTGAAAAGTATATAGGCTTAAAAATATAACCGTTTAAGGAGGACCAAGAGTGAGTTTTCAAAATCATCGTGCCTATAACAGCATGTATCTAAAAGACAAAATGACACTCGGATTTGTCCTCCCGACTGCAAGGATGTCTAAAAATCCGATTATGGAAAATCAGCTGGAGCTTGCCCGTAAAATTGAGGAATATGGCTTTGCTTCATTATGGCTCCGTGATATTACGATGCAGAATTTGAATATAGATGATAACGGCCAAAAGTACGATTTATGGATTTATTTGACGTATCTAGCTGCCTATACGAAGCACATCGCGTTAGTGACAGGAAGTGTCGTTCTCCCTTTGCGCCACCCTCTCAGGGTAGCCAAGGAAGCTGCATCAATCGATCAATTGTTTCCAGGTCGATTGATTATGGGAGTGGCTTCAGGGGACAGGGAAAAAGACTTTACAGCTTTAGGGATATCTAAGCAAGAAAGCGGCCCGTTATTTAAAGAAAATTTCCAAATTCTCGACCGGCTGTTAAAAGAGGATCAGCCGACAATCCACAGCAACAGAGGGGTGATCGATGGTACGGATATGAGGTTAATCCCAAAGCCCGTATCTTCGATTCCGACCATGGTAACCGGATTTAGCAATCAGTCTATCAATTGGATAGCCAGGAATGGGGATGGGTGGCTTCAATACCCAAGAAGCATTATTCAACAGGCGCAGCTTATCCAGGATTATCGTGCTTTAACTGAAGTTCATGCTCCAGGAGTTTTTAAGCCCTTCTCTCAAAGCTTGTTCATCGATTTAGCAGAAAATCCTGATGAAATGCCTGTCCCCATACCCTTAGGCTATTCCGTAGGAAGAAACCATTTAGTTGATCTGCTTCATCAATTCCAAGAGATTGGTGTCAACCATTTGGCGTTTGTTCTGTATTTTTCCAAGCGCCCTCCAGAGGAAGTAATCCAGGAGCTTGGAGAATTTGTTTTACCCCACTTTCCGACCCATAAAGGGACAAGCCAGCTTTAAAAGCTGTATAAAAGGAGGATGAATTATGACAAAGAAAATAGAACTTTCAGTACTGGATCCCTCCCCAATTGTCGAGGGAGGATCAGCCGGATTTTCCCTTCAAAACACGCTTGATCTAGCAAAGAAAACAGAACAGTGGGGATATAAACGGTTTTGGCTTGCTGAGCATCATAACTGGATAGGAATGGCGAGTTCAGCATCCCCGATCGTAATTGGACGAGTAGCCTCTGTCACGGAAAAGATGCGTATTGGATCAGGCGCAATGCTGCTTTCCCATTATTCTCCTCTCTCCGTGGCAGAGCAATTTGGAACATTAGAAACCTTCTTCCCTGGCAGGATCGACCTTGGATTGGGGCGGGCACCTGGCACCGACCAATTTACAGCAAATGTATTGCGGCAGCGGGTTGCTGGGGAACCAGAATTTGATGCCCGGCTAGAGGAGCTTATCGCATATCTTTATGGTACAGGAACAGCCACTGAGAATGGTTCATTTAGTTTTCACGCCATTCCCGGCGAAAAAACAAATGTGCCAATCTGGCTGTTAGGTTCAGGATTTTATAGTGCACAATTGGCTGGAATACTTGGGTTGCCATTCTCTTTCGCGGGACATTTTGCTCCAGGTAACATGATGGAGGCCATAAAACTGTACCGGGATTCTTTTCGTCCGTCTCAATTTTTGAAGGAGCCTTATGTACTGTTAGCCGTTCAAGTAGTGGCAGCTGATGAGAAACAGGAGGCACAAAGGCTTGCCACTTCGATGTATCAAAAATTTCTTTTGTTAACCCGCGGAAAGCCTTCGCCCATTTTGCCTCCTGTTGATAATATGGACGAGCTTTGGAGCGATAATGAACGCAGGGCGGTTGAAGAACAGCTTTTCACTTCCATCATCGGGGACCCTGCAGGCGTGAAAGAGCAGCTCCATGAGTTAGTAGAAAAGACTGGCGCTGATGAAATTATGGCTCATACAGAGATTTTCGATCATAAGGCACGGCTGCGCTCTTATGAAATTTTGTCTCAGGTGCAGTAAATTAGTCTAATAAAGGATGTATTTTCTGCAGATATTAAATCAGTTAAATTATTCTGATTTAGATTGAAGCATTAAAAGAAGACAAAGAAAATTATTAAAGAAAGAAGATGAACATATGCCTGAAAATGATACAAAACAAATTACGGATATTCCATTCTCTGTCCTGGATCTCTCTCCAATTGCAGATGGAAGTACGCCAGCTGATTCTTTCCGCAATACTTTGGAGCTCGCCCAGCTCGCTGAAAAGCTGGGATATAACCGATATTGGCTCGCTGAGCATCATAATATGCCGTTTATTGCCAGCTCTGCAACATCGGTAGTCATTTCCCATGTTGCAGCAGGTACATCAAAAATCCGGGTAGGTTCAGGCGGCATTATGCTGCCAAATCATGCACCTCTTGTTATTGCTGAGCAATTTGGTACTCTGGAATCATTATATCCAGGACGTATTGATCTTGGCTTGGGCCGTGCACCAGGCACTGACCAGCTTACCGCACGTGCATTAAGACGTGACTTGAGAAGTTCAGGAGAAGATTTCCCTGAGCAGCTGGCTGAGCTCCGGAATTACTTTGATCCTTCCCTGGCACAAGGAAATAGTCATGTTAAAGCAATTCCGGGTCAGGGATTAAACATACCTATTTGGCTGTTAGGTTCAAGCGGATACAGTGCCCAGCTGGCAGGAGAGCTTGGACTCCCGTTTGCATTTGCGAGCCATTTCTCGCCGCATAACACACTGCCCGCTATCCAGCTGTACCGCCGTTCGTTTAAGCCTTCTAAAGTACTGGACAAGCCGCATGCAATGGTAGGTCTAAACATCATTGCGGCCGATACAGATCAAGAAGCTGAGCTGCTCGCTACAACATTGCAGCAGCAGTTCTTGAATTTGATGCGCGGGAAGGAAGTCCCATTGCAGCCGCCAGTGGATAATATTAATGATATAGCGAGCGACTATGAAATAGCAGCCCTTAAGAATCAATTAGGAACTTCTATTGTCGGCAGTCCTCAAACCGTAAAAGAAAAGCTGGAAAAGTTTCTGGTTGAAAGTCAAGCTGATGAAATCATGGCAATCGCCCAGGTTTATGATCAAAAGGCCCGCCTCCATTCCTATGAAATATTGGCAGAAATCACTCAGCGAAAATAGGTCAAAATTGGCAATCCTAATAGAAAGCTTTTAATGTATATCTAAAAATTTTTTGTTTAGACTATAAAAAAAGTGCCTGTACAAAGAAAGTAGTCTATGTTATCCATTTGCAAATTAGTAACCCTTAAAACTTGATGTATACAAAAGGAGAATAAAGATGAATCCAAAATATGAAGCTGCATTTAAACCATTTACCTTCCGTTCTGGAGTTGAAATAAAGAACCGTATTACAATGGCTCCTATGACAAATACGGCGGCACATGAAAATGGTGAAGTATCAGACGAAGAAGTTGCGTATTATCAAGAACGTGCCGATGGTGTAGGAGCAGTAATCACCGCCTGCACATACGTCACCAGGGATGGAAAAGGATTCCCGGGTGAATTTGGTGCAGATTCCGATTCCCTGATCCCTAGTTTAAGACGTGTGGCGACAGCTATACAGGAAAAAGGTTCAAAGGCGATTTTACAAATTTTTCACGGTGGCAGAATGTGCCCTCCTGAAGAATTGCTCGATGGTCAACCAATTGCTCCGAGTGCGGTAGCAGCGGAACGGGACGATGCCGTGGTACCTCGGGAAATGACAGCAGACGAAATCGATGACATTATTAAAGCATTTGGTGAAGCAACCAGAAGAGCAATAGAAGCTGGGTATGATGGAGTTGAAATCCATGGTGCCAATACGTATTTGATTCAGCAATTCTTTTCCCCACACTCAAATCGCAGAACTGACAAATGGGGTGGAACGCTGGAAAAACGTATGGCCTTCCCGCTTGCTGTAGTTGACGTTGTTAAAAAAGCAGTTTCAGACCATGCAACCAAACCTTTTATCATCGGCTATCGGTTATCACCTGAAGAAAGAGAGAATCCTGGCATTACCATGGAAGATACATTGCAATTAGTGGACAAGTTAGCGGACCAGGACCTGGATTATCTCCATATTTCTGTCGGCGGCTTTTGGAACGGATCAATCCGTGATGATAACGATAAGACATCCCGAGTTGTTATGATCCACGAACGTGTCGGCGATCGTGTACCTGTGATGGGTGTTGGGATGCTGCGGACAGCCGATGAAGTGATGAAAGCATTTGAAACAGGTGTACCTTTAATCGCTTTAGGCAGGGAATTGATAATGGAACCTCAGTGGGTACAAAAAGTACAAGCCGGTGAAGAAGACAAAATCCGTACAACATTATCTAAAAAAGATCAAAAAGAACTGGCTATTTCTGACAAAATGTGGGAGTACTATACTAGCATCCCTGGCTGGCTTCCTATTGTATAAGGAGTTCATTTATCATTCCATCTCTGCTTCCATGAATTGTTCTACAAAAAATGGGAATCGTGATGATAATTGTCCTTGCTCAGCAAGTATAAGAATATAGCTTAAACTAAATAAGACAGAACATTTTAAAGGGAAACCATCTTAGTGGTTTCCCTATTTTATTGTGTATCAGAGCAGAAATCAGCCATAATTCATTTGTTTATGACTAGAAGTTATTGTTAATATATAATCAGCAATAGACGCACATAGAAAGGATTGGATATAAAGTGAACCTGGGGTTAAAAGATAAAACAGCACTCGTGACAGGCGGCAGTAAAGGTATTGGAAAAGCAATTGCCATCGCGTTTGCCAAGGAAGGCACCAATGTTGTAATTTGTGGCCGTGGTGAAGAAACATTAAAAGAAGCAGCAGCGGAAATTGAAAAGCTGGGAGGGAATGTGCTTGCCGTTCAGGCGGACTTAACGAAACAATCTGATGTGGAACATCTGGTCTCCTCTGCATTCGACCGCTTCAAATCAATCGATATACTCGTAAATAACGCAGGAATAGCCAGTGGATTTGACGACTTTGAAACATTGGACATAGAGGCCTGGCAGCATATATTTGATGTGAATGTATTTGGGACTGTCCGCGTAACCAAAGCAGTTATCCCTTTTATGAAAAAAGCCGGATTTGGTCGCATCATTAATATTTCATCTGAGTCAGGACTTCAGCCTGATTCGTTTATGCCTCATTATAATGCTTCAAAGGCAGCAATTATCAATTTTTCAAAGAGCTTATCAAAGGCGTATGCCGCTCAGGGAATTTTGGTGAATACTGTATCACCAGCATTTATCATGACACCAATGCTGGAAAATCTATTAAAAGATAATGCGAAGCAGCTGAATATAACCTATGAAGAAGCTACTCAACAATTTTTAAAGGAAAACCGTCCACATGTCGAAGTAAAACGGCCTGGAACAGTTGATGAAGCAGCGTCTGCTGTTGTTTATCTTGCTTCCAAACAGGCCTCCTTTATTAATGGTGTAAACCTTCGGGTAGATGGCGGTTCGGTTGCGAGTATATAAATTCCCTTAAGAAAAAACTTCAACAAAAAAGGCTATCTTTTTTAGATAGCCGCTTTTTTTTAGATTGCACTTACCTCGTTTTCTTTAGCTATGCATAAAGCTTTATCCGCCCGAGATAGTAAAGGAATGCTTCCTGTCACCCTTTTTATATTCTGTAACACCAAAACTGCATGTGATGTTTCTTTGAATAGTCCTGGATAAGGTAAACATGTTTGGAGTTTACTTTTTTTTGATACAGTTCCCCATAATGTGTCTGAATGAGTTTTTTAACTAGCTGACATTCCTTTGATTTCATGTTAAAAACAGAGACATTATCGCAACTGCCCCTGTCTTAGATATTTCAAGAAGTCTTAGAAAAACGTTTGGTTTGAGCGTTTGCTGCGCGATTACCGATGCCAAACGCGTAATAGCTGATGGAAACAAGCGCGAGAAAAACAATTCCTACAACAAGCGATACGCGTGTATCTTTATTAAAGCCCATCCCTATTAGTATCAGAATCAGAAAAACAATTGTCAGGTAGTTTGATACAGGGGCAAAAGGCATTTTGAATGGATGATTGTCCATTTTGTCACCCTTCGCTTTCCTGAATTGAATTTGGCTGATCAAAATGACAAACCAAGGAATCATCCCCGGAAGTACACTGGCACTATATACATAGACGAATAAATTTTTTGGTGCAATATAACTTAAAATAATGCCCACTGCCAAACCAGCCAATACACCAATCGTGCTTAAAAGCGGGACCCCACCTGAAGTCAATTTCGTGAAGATTTTGGGTGCTTGTCCATTAACGCCCAAGGTGTACAGCATCCGTCCTGCACTGTAAATCCCGCTGTTACACCCGGACATTGCCGCAGTGATGACAACAAAGTTAATAATTCCGGCGGCCGCTGTAATGCCAACTTTTGCAAAGGTTGCAACAAACGGGCTGCCGACTGAATGCAGCTGGTCCCATGGAAACACAGTCACAATCACAAATATTGCCCCTATGTAAAAAATTAAAATCCGCCAGATAATACTCTGGGTTGCTTTTGTTAAGGTTTTTTGCGGATCTTCTGCTTCTCCGGCTGTAATCCCGATTAATTCGACACCTTGATAGGCCCCAATAACAAGTGACAGAGCAAAAAAGAATCCTGTCCAGCCTCCTGTAAAGAAGCCGCCATGTTCCCAGAGGTTTGCGAATCCGGTTGCGGTTCCTCCATTGCCAAATCCGAAGAAAATAAGACCAAATCCGCCAACGATCATGATTAAAATAGTGGCAACTTTAATCAATGAAAACCAAAACTCAAACTCGCCAAATGATTTAACAGAAATTAAGTTTGCTGCCCCAAGAATGACAAAGGCTACTAAACCTGGAATCCAAGCAGGAAGATCCGGGAACCAATACTTCATGTAAGCCCCAACGGCAATAATCTCTGACATCCCGACAATCACCCATTGAAACCAGTTGCTCCATGCCGTTAAATACCCTGCCATTGGATGAATATACTTATAGCCGAATGTTGCAAAAGAGCCCGTACTTGGCTCCACATATAACATTTCACCCATTGCCCGCATAATAAAAAAGATAAAAATTCCGGCAATCATATAGGCAAGCAGCACAGAAGGACCTGTCCATTGAATCGTTTTTGCTGAGCCCATAAATAATCCGACACCAATTGTACCGCCTAACGCAATCATCTGAATATGACGGGACTTTAAGCCTCTCTTTAATTCTTCCGCTGCCACTTTGACTCCCCCATTCCAGCAAATCGCTTCTTTTTTACTTATCTGAATTATTATACAATTATAATACTACCACTCAAAAGATACAATTGTGTATTTCAGAAATACATCTATTTACCCAGCATTTTTCCATAAGAGGATTAAAATATAAATATATGTTAGATTTCACAATAACTTTACCATCAGCTCTTTTATATATTAACTGCTTCCTCCCTTCCAAATTATTTTAATCCTTCCTCCGTCTCGCTTAAAAACCCCTCGCCAGTGAACCGTAAACATAAACTATAAAACTGGAGTCTTTAAATTATGAATGGCTCTTCTCCCTATTACTTCGATTGAAAGCTTGATATCAGCTATTATCGCTACCCTTCTTAAGGCTGGTCCATATACAAATGGGATGTATTCAAAAAATCAAACAAGACATTTACTAAATCTTCTTACCTCTGATTCAATCGAAATACACTTTATGAGAGAAACAAGTACTTTATCATCAAAAATTGCATTTATACTAAAATAATTCTCTTCTGTCATCTTTCAGTAAAGTTCAATCAATTGGAATATTTTTGAATTATCTCTGCTGCCTCAAATAATAAATGATAAAATATATCTACCAGACTCCTAATGAGGTGACACCAACTTGATTATTTACGAAGCAACAAAAACCGAATTTATTTCTGATGTTACGAATGAACTCCTCGTAGAACGTCTTTATGAGTCATACCAGCGAAAAATAGGCAGGACTACTAAAAGTGAAATCAACTCTTGGGAGAATTCACTCCAACGCATGTCAAATGTTATGCAGGATAAGGAGATACCTGATGATACATCGGTGGCAATAGAATTTAAGATTCCGAATACTTCTAAACGAGTAGATTTCTTAGTGGCGGGGCACGATGGCGTTCAGGATCATGTTGTAATTGTTGAATTAAAGCAATGGTCGGAGGTTGAGAAGGTAACATCCAAAGATGCTCTTGTATCTACCTATCTTGGGGGAAGTAAGCGGATTGTAACGCATCCTTCATATCAAGCATGGTCATATGCAGCTTTGATTCAAGACTTTAATCAAAACGTTCAGGATCAGCAAATTGTCTTAAAACCATGTGCCTATTTACATAATTATCGAAAGTCAGAAGATGATCCTTTGACGGATTCTCACTATGCAGAACATCTAGCCAAAGCACCTGTTTTTGCAAAAGGAGAAATACAAAGACTTAGAGATTTTATAAAAAAATACGTTCGCTACGGTGACCGCAACCAATTGATTTATCAAATCGAGCACGGCAAGATCCGCCCGTCCAAGTCATTACAAGACTCACTTGTAAGCTTGCTGAAAGGCAATCAGGAGTTTGTGCTGATTGATGAACAAAAAGTTTTTTATGAAGATGCCTATCATTTAGCGTTGGAGAGTATTAAACATAACCAGAAGAGAGTTATGGTAATCGAGGGTGGGCCGGGAACCGGAAAATCGGTGATGGCTGTGAATCTTCTTGTTAATCTTATCAATCAGGGTTTAATGGCACTGTATGTATCCAAGAACTCAGCTCCGCGTAATGTTTATGCTTCTAAACTGAAAGGGACAATCAAGAAAACACAGATAGATAACCTGTTTAAAGGATCAGGCAGCTTTTATGAATCCGAAAAAAATGAATTTGATTTGCTCATAATCGATGAGGCACATCGTTTGAATGAAAAATCAGGACTATTCAGCAATTTAGGCGAAAACCAAATAAAAGAAGTGATACATTCATCTAAATTTACTATTTTCTTTATTGATGAAAATCAAAAAGTCACATTAAAAGACATTGGGAGCATTGATGTAATAAAAAGATATGCAAAAGAGTTAGATGCTGAACTGATTGAAGGCAAACTCGTTTCACAATTTCGCTGTGATGGATCTGATGCGTATATTGCCTGGTTGGATGACGTGCTTCAAATCAGGGAAACTGCGAATGCAAACGACCTTGGCATGGATTATGATTTCAGGGTATACGATGACCCAAATGAAATGCTAAAGGAAATTGAGGAGCTGAATAAGAAAAACAACAAATCACGTATTCTTGCAGGTTACTGCTGGGAATGGCCGAAAAACGGCAGGACTAATACCCTCCATAAAGACATCGCAATCCCGGAGCATAATTTTAAAATCAGCTGGAATCTCTCTGACAGCATCTGGGCAATCGAACAGGATTCTGTTTCTGAAGCAGGCTGCATCCATACATCTCAAGGACTTGAATTTGACTACGTAGGCGTCATCATCGGACCTGACCTTGCCTATCAGGATGGCGGGGTCATTACAGACTATACAAAACGAGCTAAAACGGATCAATCTCTTAAGGGAATTAAAACTATGGCAAAAGAAAACCCTGAAAAAGCTCAATCTCTGGCGGACCAAATTATACGGAATACCTACCGGACGCTTATGACAAGAGGACAGAAGGGATGCTTTATCTTTTGTACATATCCAGAATTAAACGAGTATTTCAGAGAACGGTTAAACAAATCTTTTGTATATGAAGATTTGTCACCTAGGCAGGCAATGGTGGTCGCGGAGAATCAGAGTAAGTATTAATGAAAACTTCGAAAAGGATGAACAATATGAATGAAATAAAGCAACTAATAGACTCGATCAATGAATTTCGAGATGCAAGAGGATGGAAACCATATCATAACCCAAAAGACCTTGCTATATCCCTCTCAATTGAGGCTGCTGAACTTTTGGAAGATTTTCAATGGAGGAGCAGCGAAGAAGCTCTGGATCAAAACATTGAAAACATCAAAGAAGAAATCGCTGATGTATTTATCTATGGACTAATGCTTTGCAGCGAATTAGATCTGGATGTTGAGACTATCATTAAAGATAAGATTAAAAAGAATGCGTTGAAGTATCCAATCTCTAATACAAATGGCAGAAATCAGGAATAGATATTATTTTTATTTCTCTAATAGAATCTTTTAGAGAAATTCATGAATAGAACTTCTGCTGTTTATAATATGAGGAAGCACGAGACCCGTTCTCGCGCTTCCATTATTCTACTAAGGTTTACCGTTATTTTATAATACGGTTCACAGCACCTATTCAAACTGAGATTTTTAAAAACTGTCAGCCTTTTAATTCACTTCTGCGCTAAATCGACGCTGATGAAGAAGCAGCAGCTTGATCAGCCTTTACACAATCAATGGCAACAACAAGTGCAATAATTATGGTTTCCAGTTCTTCATCTATAATTTGAACTTTGTAACTATCTCCCCAAGTGAACCACTCTTTGCTCACTTCGCCTGCAAGTTTACCATGATGAAAAACTTGAAAATCCATATCCCACCAATTACCATGTACTTCAATGCCTTCCGCATCAATTGAATAACGTGCTTTTAAGAAGGAAAATTCCTTCTTTATAGTAATTACATCCCGCCCATTCACATCAACGAAAAACTTTGGTAAAAAGCTGAACATCTTTTTTGTAATGAGTGCTACTTCGTCTCTTTCTGTATTCATAATGGAGAAAGTCTTTGGAACTTTCATAAAACTACCCTCCACGTAATATATATCCTTCTCCTGCTGATCCTTTACTGTAAATTTCCCGCTAAGACTGAATACCTTCTGCTTAATATAAAGCTGCCTCATACTCATGCCTCCCAAGCTTACGTCTTTTACAATATTTACGTTTGAAATGAGCATTTGTTTCATAATTATTCATAAAATTCTAAATAAAAACTCATTAAAAAGCGGCTAAAAAGAGCTCAGGATAAAAAAATCCTTTACTATTTGCATACAATGTCAGCAAATCAACTAACAGGGTGTGGTCTTCTAACCTGGAATAGCAAGAAGAGGGCTTACCCATTTAGGTTAAGCCCTCTTCTATTTGTTTAGCTATTAATTTCGGTCTACTTGTAATCATTTATTGGCCCAGAATCCATTAAAACTTCTACCATATTGGAAGCACCCATCCTAAGTTTTGGCCTGAATTCAGAGTTCGGGGCACTATACAGCTCCAATGGAGTGATTGCAATGCCATCTTGCGTATTATGAAGAATGCCTGGCACACAGGTATAGATTCTATCATTGTTATTTGCATTTTTGGAGGATATCGTAACGGAGGTGCCTTTGTGGTTATCTATACTCATGGACACTTTGTATCTGTAAAAGGAACCTGTTCCATTTGACTGAGCAGAGTACACCACAGGAACAACGGCGAGAATATCATTATTTAGCCTTAATTTAATGGTCTCTGTCTTCATCGACTTATTATCTCTTCCCACATCTCCCATATGCTCAACCGCACCGTTGCCATAGGTTCTGAGGGGAGGAGTTCCTTGTGCCCCAAACATAGCAACATCTATCTGCTTGCCGTTCTTTGTATAAACTAAAGCATATATATCGTAATCGGTACCCGTCTTCCACGATACCGTAGCCGTAATTTCGGGCGTTTTTTCAATGATCACCGATTTTTGCCCTTTGTCTAGACTGATTTTACCTTTCACCTTTTCTAGGCTGATTGAAGGAAGCATGTTTTTGTTTTCAGGAACTGCTGCAGCGGGAGCCTTGGACGGCTGCTGCAGAATAGTGTTAGGTTCAGAAGGCTTGTTTTGCTCATCTTCAACCTCAACACCAAAATGGTTACATAATCCATCAAGCCCAGAATCAAATCCGCGCCAAATGGACTTCGCCTTTGTCTGGCCATTTCTTACATATACCTCTAACGCAACAATCCCATTTTCATTTTTAAAACTGGATGGAACAAAATCGATAACAGTTCCCTCTGAACTTATTTGTGCCTTTAAGTTTTTTACATTAGCAAAGCCCGTGCTATTATCCTCCGTAAGAGTTATAGCTATTTTGGCAATACCTTGTGGAGCTTTACTCATGTCAAAATGAATCTTATGTACTTTTGTATGGCCTATTTCCTCCGTTGGCATAAGTGCCGCTACACCAGAGATAGTCGTTGGCTGATTATAAAAGATAACCCCGCTGTCTCCCTGTACCTTTTCTGAATCTGTTAAAAGAAAAGCGGTTAAGGAAATATCTATTAAATCAGACTTATCATAGCTGACAGTAACCGTACCTTTAGAGGAGCTTAACGGTGTATTCGCTCCCATCTGAAGCAATTGGTTCATTTTACCCTCTCCCTATTCACCGATCCCTTAACCTGCTGATGGATCTCCATGTTTTTTACATATTATTTTTGAATTTAATCATACCATTATGTTCCTTCCCCCTCAATTCTGCTTTTTGAACGTCTTTCAAACCATGTATCCACACTGTATCTGTATCAAAAGTATTAGAGAAACTTCACTCCTTTTGAGGACGAAATTACAAATATTACATCATAAAATAAAGTCAGGAAGAAAAACGTAAAGGGAGTTGTTGATATATGAATTTTCGTAATAAAGTTGTGATGATTACTGGTGCATCAAAAGGTTTGGGAAATGCGTTAGCTATCGCGTTTGCAAAAGGAGGTGCCAAATTGGCTATTTGTGCACGTAACCCTGAAGCAATTACTGCGGTTCAAAAAGAACTTGAACAGTTTGGCTCACCTGTAATAGCGATACCAGCCGATGTCTCCCTCACACGAGACGTTGAAAAATTTGTATCTATTACAGAGGAAACGTTTGGCCAAATTGATGTGCTCATTAACAATGCCTCCATTCTTGGCCCTAGCCCGATGCCCTATCTGCTGGATTATCCAGAACAAGACTTTACAGAGGTATTAAAAGTGAACACGCTCATTCCATTCCTAGTTAGCAAACGCGTTCTCCCAGGAATGCTTCAGCGTAACGAAGGGTCGATTATTAATGTAACTTCTGAAGCAGGGCACACCGGATATGCCGGATGGGGGGCATACGGGTTATCCAAATTTGCTGTCGAAGGTCTGACACAAACGTGGGCTGACGAAGTGAGCCATACAAACGTCAGAATTAACATGGTTGATCCAGGTGAGATGGATACGGAGATGCACGCACTCGCTATCCCAGATGCAGATTATGAATTAGCCGATCCCGCGGATATTGTTGCTGTATTTTTATACCTAGCATCAGAGGCTTCAAGCCAAATAAATGGGCAGCGTTTCATGGCACAAAACTTTCAAAAGGGAAGTGACTCTCATGACTTCTAACACTTCTATTAATTTCTATCTTCCTGATGAACTTAACGCTACAGCACCACCAGAACGCAGAGGCATACGTCGGGACCACGTTAAACTGATGGTGCTTGACAGAAATACAGGACAGGTTCGACATGATGTTTTTTATAGTTTAGAAGATTATCTCAAGCCAGGAGATGTTATTGTACTAAATGATAGCCGAACGCTGCCAGCCATCTTAATTGCAAGTCACCACAGACTGAACAATACGCTCACTAATCAAACAGAAATTCGCCTTGCACGAAGGGTTCATGATGATATTTGGGATGTTCTGGCAGTCACCGATCAATTAAAAGCAGGGGACACCTTTCACTTTTCTAACACGCTTTTTGCAACAGTTATAGACATTCCTTGTAATGGTCCAATTTCAAGACTTAGATTTTCCAAAAAAGGGACCTCTCTATTAGAAGACATTTATTCACTAGGTGAACCAGTACGTTATGAATATATCAATACCCCTTGGGAACTTGAATATTATCAAACAGTCTTTGCCAGTAAACCCGGTTCAGTTGAGATGCCTTCTGCTGGACGGCCGTTTAGTTGGCAGCAATTCATGAAGCTTCAAAAAAAAGGCATCAAGTTAGCGTTCCTGCAACTTCACACCGGATTAAGCTATTTTCTCGACGATAAATGGGAACACGATCCCACTGAAAATCATGAAGAATACAAAGTTCCAATAAAAACAATGAATGATATTCAGCAGGCCAAGGCAAGTGGACATAAAGTCATTGCAGTCGGTACAACTGTAGTAAGGGCACTAGAAACAGCCGTTCAGATGGGGCAACTTTCAGGCTGGACAAATTTATATGTCACAAAGGACTATCATCTCCAGATTGTCGATGCCATTATAACTGGACTTCACGAGCCCAAAGCGAGTCACCTTGATATGCTTTGCGCCTTTGTGTCAGCTGAACATTTATATAATGCCTATGAACTTGCCATCAAAGAGCAATATTTGTGGCATGAGTTTGGTGATATGAACTTAATCATATAGGAGGTAGGACATGTACCTGCATCATATCGCAATTGGAGTGACAGACATTGAAGCATCCCTAGACTTCTACCAGCGCATACTCGGGTTTACATTTTCCCGGACTGTTCAATTCCGAGGTTCAGATATTCCTTTTTTAGAGCTTAATGGATGTACGCTTGAGCTCATTTTGGTGAAAGAAGTCACCAAGGATTTAGGTGAACATCATTTTTGTTTCGAAGTACCCCATCTTAAAGAAACGATTAGGAGACTGCTAGCAGAGGACATTCCCCTATTAGAGGGGCCATATCAACTAGAGAATCTACAAACAGTTTTTTTTCAAGGACCAAGCGGAGAAGTCATTGAGTTTTTACAAAGGGCCTAGCAGAAAAAAGGGCACATCCTTGTGCTGTTTTTATCCTCGAAAAGTTATAATAGCAGTACCTTATTTTTTTACGGAAAGGAGGGGGTGTTTTGACCATTCGAAGGATAGATAAAGAGATTCATATTTTAAAAGAAATTGCAGAACTATTAAATGAGGGTACAGATATAATTCCTGTCTTACAGGAGGTTCTTAAAAAATTACTTGATGTTACTGGACTCAAAGTTGGCTGGGTATTTCTAATTGACGATAATGGCATGCATCGGCTCGCAGCCCATCAGTCCCTTCCACCCGCACTTGCTAATGAACAAGACCGCATCATGTGCCAAGGGAACTGTTGGTGTGTGGACCGTTATAACAGAAAGACTTTAACAAAGGCAACCAATATCATTGAATGTGCACGGATTGAGGAAGCCATTGAGAATAACATCGGCAGCCATCTAGGCATTACCCATCATGCGACAGTACCGCTCCGGGCGGGTGATGAACGATTTGGACTGCTTAATGTAGGATCGCCGCACAAGACTCATTTTGAAGCCTCAGAGTTAGATTTACTGGAATCCGTAGCCTATCAAATTGGTACAGCACTCAAGCGAATTACCTTAACACAGCGCGAGCAGGAACATGCGTTACTCGCCGAACGCAACCGCTTAGCAAGGGACTTGCATGATTCGGTCAACCAACTATTATTTTCCCTTTCACTCACGGCACGAGCAGGAAAGGAACTGTCAGAAGAAAAACAAATCAACCAAACCTTTTCCCATATCCAAAAACTTGCTCAGGAGGCTCTAGGGGAAATGCGCGCTCTCATCTGGCAGCTGCGGCCGCGGGGTCTTGAGTGCGGCTTGATCAGTACTCTTACAGGCTATGCTGAATTACTTGGATTAACAATGAATACGACGGTTACCGGTATAACCAGTCTGCCAGGAAAAATAGAAGAGGCTCTACTGCGAATTGGCCAAGAAGCACTTTCCAATTGCAAAAAACATGCGCAAGTCAATCACGTAGAGGTCAATCTCCACACCACTTCACGACTAGTGACCTTGACGATTACGGACAACGGTTGCGGATTTTCATATTCCAAAGACTCCAGCCTACCATCTCTGGGGCTCAGAACTATGCGCGAGAGAACGGAAGACTTACAAGGTCAGTTTTCGGTAAAGTCAGTACAAGGGAAAGGAACATCCATCAATATCAAAATCCCATTATAAAGGAGGCTCGTTATGATCAAAGTACTTATCGCAGATGACCATCATATGGTCCGCAAAGGCCTTGCCTTTTTTCTCAGTACACAAACCGACATGGCTATTGTTGGGGAAGCCAGTGATGGGAAAGAAGTGGTGCAGCTTGCTAAACAGTTGCAGCCTGATCTTATTTTAATGGACCTCGTCATGCCTGGAATGGATGGAATTGAAGCAACAAAGCAGATCAAGAAATTATATCCCCCTATAAAAATTATGATGTTGACCAGCTTTTCCGACCAGGATCATGTTATACCGGCACTTGAGGCAGGAGCAAATGGGTATCAGCTAAAGGATATCGAGCCTGATGAACTCGCTCAGTGTATTCGTAAGATATACAACGGATCCAACGAGTTAGACCCTAAAGCCACATCACACTTATTAACTCGCTTATCTAATCCGAAACAGAATATTAATGAATTAACAAAACGTGAATTGGAAGTCCTAAGAGAAATTGCGACTGGAAAAAGTAATAAAGAAATTGCGGATGCACTAGTCATCACTGAACGCACAGTCAAAACACACGTCTCTAATATACTCTCAAAATTAGAACTCGCTGACCGCACACAAGCTGCACTTTTTGCTGTAAAGCATAAATTAGTGGATTAGGAATAACATGAATATAATAAAATAATAATTGGAGGTAAGGTGATGAATAAATTACGAGGATATGCAGCATAAGTAATTAAAAAAATGATCTATAAAGGTGAATCGATTTTCGAAATTGGTGGACAGAGATACTTTTTATCTATTCCAGACAAGATAAACAAAAATCTCTTGCCTAGTTTATACTTTTATTCCCATAATCTGGAGTTTTTTCAATTTTAACAAAAAAACGCCTCTATTTATGATACGGTTCACCGTAGTTATTTAAGAGGCAAAAAAACAGACAGGATAAGTATTTCCTGTCCGTTTTAGTTTATAAAATGCGGAATTTAAATAACGGTAATTCTAGGTTATTAACTAATCTAATAAAATGGTAAACAATTATAACTTTTGAACTGAGTATTAACGATAGTATGATTCAATGCTTGCGGACGATGAGCCAATAATTGCAGAAAGGAAAGGAACTATTGATTAAACCATGGTATACCACTTATCCCATTTTTCTAGAAATGCAATCTTGTTCAAATTGTCCACCAATGTGTAACGTCAAAAGAATGCGGATTAAACCGAAGAATCTTTTACAATTATACCCGATTTGAGAGTACCGTTTTCTATTGTAGAGTATCGTTATAATATTTAACAAAGAGCCCTTATATAAACTACAGATTGCACGAACGCGAAATAAGGTCGACATTAAACTACATATAGGTCCAGATTGTTGAATAACACTTTAGTATGTCATAGATGGGGTGCTTTTAAATCCCCATCTCTTGTATTAAACTCTTAAAAGTATTATAAGCAGGTTTCGGAGAATAATCATCACGAATAATCCCGTATTGATGGAAAAGGTCATCTTTGGAGCTATCTGCATCCCGAAGTCCGAAAAGCTCATAATGGGAAATATTTAGTTCGATTCGCAAATTATAGATTGTCCGTATTACTGTTTCAAGAACAGCTGATTGACGTTCATAAGATCTTTCTATATTGGAAACAGGATTTTTTCCTGTGGGCCATCCGTTTTCAGTAACTCGAATAGGGACTGAAGTAGGTATGCCTACTGTAGTAAGATTTCTCCTTAGATTGAGAAGCGTATGTTCAACAGAAGCAGGTATTTCATTTAAATCGAGTGGATGGTCTTCAAATACGTCCACGTAAAAATTATGGCCGACAAAATCAACAGATTCAATAAATATAGAACTCCCAGATTTAGCTAGGTTTTCCCAATAATGTGGAACCGATGCAGGGCCTTCCGGAACCGAACCAAAACCAATCTTTAACGGTAGATTAAGCAATTGGGCTTCTTTTTTTGCTGCAATTACTCCTTCTACTAGGGCTTGCATTATATATGATTTCGAACCTTCCATAAATGATAAATTAGGTTCGTTTGTAATTTGAAGAGAAGCTAAATGAGAGCCGTACTTGTTAATGACTTTTCGAATAAAACCTAGCCAATTATCGAGTTCTATTTCTGGTTCCTGACTATTTGTCCAATCCCCGCACCCTATAGTTAAGTCTCCTAATAAATTAGATTCAAGATAGCATTCAGCATTTGCTAACATTTTTGATTCCCATTCCTTTGTATAAATGAGATAGGTTCTTGGAAACAGCTTTTTTGAATCACCCCGCAGTTCCTGTAAAGCTGTTTGAATTTTTTTGTAGTCATCAGCAGGACCTGTAGTCAAACCAAAAGGAGTACCTGCTACGCTTAGTGGGTAAATCCCAAATGTTAATCCGGTTGAAATCATATAGTTCATCCTTCCTATTAAATAAAAATCACTCATACCACTATTCTGCCTGATCTATTTTCTCTTGTTTCTTTCTGGTAATAGACCATCGGGACCCGATATTAATCAATACAATAATGGTAAGTAATAATTAATTATGCTTTTCATTTTCAAGTTTCATCGGAAAATTTGCCCCATCAAAAACCTCCTGAATTGCATTATTTACTAATTTATTTAAGATTGGTCTTTAAAGTTTTTTTGGTTTAGTATTACCATAATTACTGAGGATACAACGGCACCAGTAATTAAGCATTTGTACATATCCTTAAGTATTAATCACATTACCATCCCCATTATTACACCAATACTTATTATCGAAACTCGTTCCCTTTGGTTCATTTTTTAATCCTCCATCTTCTTTAGTAATACATTCACCTTATGAAGAGAGAAGGCTAAATCTAGTTTCTCTTCGTTACTTATTTTGGTTAAATTTTCAATAAATCTTTGATATATTTCCGTCCACCTTTTATTTTCTAATTCCCTCCCTTTTGATGTTAATGAAACTAACACTGCACGTTTATCTTTAATATCAGGCTCCTTGACTAAATAACCTTGAGCTTCTAAATCACTAATAATATTTGTCAGTTGTTGCTTAGTGATATTTAAACCAATACTTATATCTTTTATATTCAACGGTTTTTGTTGCATATACAAAAACTCTATTACATGATTCTGCGTATGTGTTAACTCGGATGAATCCTTGTTTAACTCACTAAAGCTATTAAATAAATTTGGTATCAAAGCAATATATTCTTTAGCAATTTTATCGTCCATCAACAATCACCACTTCATTGAGTATAGTAATGTTTTTATTACTAATTTGTAATTTAGTCAAGATTTACTATAGAAAAAGTAAATTTTTTTTTACTATTTTACCAAATATAATTAACAGTTGCCAGCAAACTTAAGTTGTGTTTATTCAAGAAATGGACTCTTTAATGGAGCAATGAAAAAAGCCTAATTTCTTCGGATTAAATTGAGAAATTAGGCTTCTTTATATTATTATTACCTTAATGAAAGAGCTTAAAATAACGAACATAACCATCGAAGGGTCTAGTTTCGATGGCATTGCCATGTTTTGGTCCGGTTCTGCCAAAGAGAGGATAATCTAATCATCGCAGCTGTAGTCTCAATATCTCCGCGGTTCCAATTTTTTAAAATTTTTCCGATTAGAGTAACTGTTTTCCTTTTATTGATCTGGCTTTTCTTTGTTAGTTCCAAACAAGTTTTTTGAGCCGGAGTAAATGATGGTAAATCATCACTGGTAAGCTGTGAACTTTTGGAATTAAATTTTGATTAAGAATACTAATTCGGAAAAGAGAATAATTTCTAGAATACTCTCTCTATGTTTAATGATTGAATTAGTCTTCCTAACAACTCTTTCTCAAGCGCAACTTTAACCTTCTGCTTTACCACTATTTATGATACGGTTCCCCCCGATTAATCCTATACGCCCGGTAAATCTGTTCCACAAGTATCAGTCTCATGAGCTGGTGCGGGAAGGTCATTTTTGAGAAGGAGAGGGATTCGTCTGCCCGCTGCAGGACTTCTTTGCTGAGACCGAGTGATCCGCCAATGACAAAGGCGACTTTGCTTTTTCCGTATGTAGCGAGCTTGTCCAGGGTTTCTGCAAGATCTTCGGATGATTTCATTTTCCCCTGGATTGCAAGGGCGATGACATGGGCGTCACTGCTGATTTTCTGGAGGATTCTTTCTCCCTCTTTTTCTTTGATTTGTTCCATTTCTACTTCACTTAGTGTTTCAGGTGCTTTTTCATCCGGCAGCTCAATGATTTCAACTTTGGCATAAGCGGATAGCCGTTTCAGATATTCATCAATGCCCTGCTTCAGGTATTTCTCTTTTAGCTTTCCTACTGTTACAATACTGATATTCATTCTTCATCCCCACTTTACAAACAGGTTACAAACAGTTTACGAACACGTTATCCACAATACTTATCCACATATACACATTTTCTATCCACATGTTGTATGCGAATATTAGTTCCCTACCATATATACAGCTGAGTTTCGACAATATTCACAGCATGTTGATAACTGTTTTCCCGTTGGAATTTCTTCTAATAATGGTGCCGTTTCATGCTCTGCTACCACTGTATCCAGCGCCTTTTCTACATGTTCCTTGCAGCAATAAATCATATAGGGAGGCCTCCTGTACATATCATATATTTCGACATAATTCTTGTTTTTCTCCTGTGCCTTTTTTTATCCACAATTCTCTATAAACGGCCTTCAATATATTTTATCCACACCGTATCTATCCTATCAGAAATAAGAAAAATCGTCATTACTGCATGAAAAAACGGGAAAGCAACTGCTTTCCCGCTGAATATTTGCCTTTATTACATCGTTTCAGCAGATAACCGGACTGTTGCCGATTTCTTTTTGCCGTCACGGTAGAACGTTATTTTTACGCTGTCGCCAATTTTCTTTTCATTATAAAGGTACTTTCTTAATCCTACCACGTCTTTAATTTCTTTGTTATCCATCGCAATGATGACATCGAATTCCTTTAAGCCGGCTTTTGATGCCGGTGAATTTGGCTGCACACCTGTAATGGCAACCCCAAATTTGACTCCAGCAGGCAGCTTAAGTGTATTTTGCTGATGATACTGAGAAATTTCCTCTACAGAGCTAAGGTTCACTCCCATATAGGCTCTTTTCACTTCACCGTACTTTTCAATATCGTTAATAATCGGAATGGCTGAATCGATTGGAATCGAAAGGCCAATGCCTTCAACAGCGCTTTCGGCAATTTTCATGGAGTTAATGCCGACAACCTGCCCCGCCATATTGACCAGTGCACCGCCGCTGTTGCCCGGGTTGATGGCCGCATCGGTTTGGATGACCTCGGCATTCCAGTCCACTTCTCCATCTTCATTGATATCTACATCAATCGTACGGTTTAACCCAGACACAATTCCCTGTGTAATGGAGCCTGAAAATTGCAGCCCAAGCGGATTGCCGATTGCTATTACAGGCTCACCTGGCTTCAGCTTGTCTGAATTCCCGAATTCAGCAACCTTTTTGACCTTGCTTCCATCTACCTCAATAACCGCTAAGTCTGTCCAGGGATCGCTTCCCCTAAGCTTAGCCGTAAGCTTGGTGCCATCCTTTAATGTTACCTCAAGTTCATTGGCACCTTCAATTACGTGATTGTTCGTAACGATGTACGCTTTGCCATTTGCCTTTTTATACACTACCCCTGAACCTGATGCCGAAGCGGATTTGCCGTTATCCTGATCCCAGAAGCTTGATTTCTGGATATTTTCGATGCCGACAACCGCATCTCCTGTTTTATCTACTGCTTTCGTGACAGATGTTGTAACATCCAGGTTCACATGTTCATTGACGCTTTTGCCGTTTTGAACTGTTGCATCCTGGGAAACATTACTTTCATCCCCGTTATTTTTGAACATCCCAAGACTCGGCAGTATGCTCAATACCAGAATGGCTCCGATGATGACGCCCGCAAGCCCCGCCATAAAATAACCGAGTTTACTTCCTTTTTTTCTTTGTTTCCTATTTTCAAAATCGTGGTCGTCGTAATATCCCAATCCCTTCCATCCTCTCTTGTTTAAACATGCGATAATTGCAATTTCTAGTCTTTGTTTATACCCATAATTATACTCAAAGAACTCTACATTTATAAAAAAAATATACTTTTATTGGCTGATTAAGCAGGTTTTATGAGTTCTGTAAGGCAATCCCATTATTAAATCAGGCTGATTGGAGCGCAAGGTACGAGACTCCTGCTTAGATTAGCGGGAGACCCCGCAGGCGCAGCCGAAGAAGGCTCACCGCCCGCCCGGAAAGCGCAGCATCCTATAGCGGAAATCAACCCCTTGTTCTATAGCAGCAAAATTTCGAAACCAGCCTAAAAAAACAAAAAAAAGGAATGAAAAGAAAATTTCCTTCTCATTCCTTCCTGCTATTCTACAATTGTACAAGCTCTGTAGGCTTTTTCGGGTCTGTATCATACAAGGAGAATTGCTCGCCGATTACTATGCCCTGTGTCTGCAGGGTTTGTTCCACAGACATTCTGGCCAGATCCTTCATATTGTTATCAAGGCTTAAATGGGCGAGGTAGATCCGCTTGGTACGGTCGCCTGCCACGTCACTCATGGCAAGTGCGGCATCTTCGTTGGACACATGCCCGACATCGCTTAAAATCCTCCGTTTGATGCTCCACGGGTACCTTCCCATCCTCAGCATGGAAACATCGTGATTGCTTTCGAATATATAAGCATCTGCATTAGAAATGATGCCCTTCACCCTGTCACTGACATACCCGGTGTCTGTTATTAAAACCAGCTTTTTCTCACCCTGATGAAAGACATAAAACATCGGTTCTGCCGCATCATGTGAAACACCAAAGGATTGAATATCAAGGCTTCCAAAGGTTTTGACCTGTTCCATTTCAAATGAGAACTTCTGCTCCAGGGGAATGGCCCCTATGGAACGCTCCATAGCATCCCAGGTTTTCTTATTTGCATAGATTGGGAGATTATGTTTCCTTGCAACAACACCGAGGCCCTTAATATGATCGCTATGTTCATGGGTGACGAGAATTCCGGATAGCTTGGACATATCCCGGCCGATTTCGCTGAATAAACCCTCCATCGCTTTGCCGCTCAATCCTGCATCCACGA
Source organism: Bacillus sp. MUM 13 (assembly GCF_001866725.1). NCBI lineage: Bacteria > Bacillati > Bacillota > Bacilli > Caryophanales > Bacillaceae > Bacillus > Bacillus sp. MUM 13. Next base: position 14,138 of record NZ_MLYQ01000002.1, on the reverse strand, counting down.
GAAAGGATTGATCCTCTGTCTCGACGAAAAAGGCATTTCCCGTACTCCCGCTTGCGAGAACACTAAAATGCATAGTCATGAAACTCACTCCAATAGTATTTTTTCTTCTGTATTTAATTCAATGATTTCACCGTCAAAGGCATTTACAAACAAATCCTTCTTATCATTCACAGTAATTCTCCAGGTAGGAATCAGCAGATTGGAAACCGAGGAGGACTGAAGTGAATTGTAATAACCGAGCTCGGCTTTTACTTCACTTTTCGCAGGGATATCGCCATCGATGTATAAATTTTCAATCGCCTGGCTTGCCGGCAGAATTTCCTTCTCCTTATTCGACTGTTCATTGATGCCTTCAAGAAATGTTTGCTCATATGAAGCAATTTCCCGATTATCATTGAGAAATAACTTCAGTTTTCCCTTACTATTGTTAAAAAAGGTCTTATTGTCCGCATACTGATAATAAATGAGAACATTATTGGTTTTATCATATGACCAAAAGCGGTACTGGTCGCCGTTCAATATGTTCCCCTTCAGATATGTGTCCAGCTGATTGGACTGAAACTTGTCACTCAGGGAGATTTTATTCTTGAATGTCCCCCGGATCTGGGTCCCTCCGCTTAAAATCTGCACCTTCTGATTTTGAAGCTCCTGTATATCCTTTTTTTCAAAGACCTTGCTCTTGGCAATAAGGAACTTTTCTTTCAGGCTTTCCTTGGGCATATTAACGTATTTAATGTCATCCTCTTTAATCAAATCCTCTGTAGAGGTTTTTGACATGAGGTCGTATTTGCTGCTGTTTCTTTTTTCAATAAATTGATACAGCAAAAAGATATCGAGAATAAGAAATACCATAATGAAAATCGTTTTGGTTTTATTCCAATCCACGCTTATCGCCTCCTGGTCCCGGGATCTTCATCGGGAACCATGATCCAATCATCGCCGGAACGATAATACCACTTGGGCTCCAGTGAAACTAATTTACTATCAGTCGGATCCTTCATCATCATATATCCGCATGCAAGGTCCTGGACCGCATCCATATCGATATTCCGCATATTCCTGAGCCTCTGGTACACTTCTTCGCCAGATTGCAGGGTGATGGAGAGATCCTCCGGCAGAGGCACTTCCAGGAAGAAGCTGGGATGCTCATAGCGGTAGATATCTGCATTGCCCCAGATTTCATTAATGCTGCCAATATCATTAAACACAGGATATCCTTTGACAAATAACCGGAAGCGGACACTTTGTTCTTCCTCATTTAATCCGTCAAACAGATAGCGGTTATCTTCCCATCCCGCGTGATTATTGATAAAATCAATGCTTTTTTTCAAAAGGTCGCTTGAGGTTCCGAATACTTTGCTTTTTTGAGCAGGGTTCACAAAGGAAATCATCGAGCTTTCTTTATTTACAAGCATAAGCCTCAAGCCATCTGAATACTCATCGCCCTGAATCACGGACTCATGGCGGACAACATATTTAGGATCGCTGAATAATGCATCCTTGAATTTTTCGGTATTGATTCTTGTGATGCTGTACTTGTACTGATTCATTTTTGATGGATCTTTTGAAACATATAAGACATTGCGCTTGCCGTGCTCCTGGTACTCGGGATATTCGGCTGCCTTTTGATAAAAGGCCTGATTGAATTTTTTTATATAAGAAGAATTCACTTTAGCTTCGAATACCCTCTGCTTTTCATACGAAACAAAATAGACATTTGCTTCTCTGCGAGGAGAATCAGCAGGCCTAAATACGATTCTGTCGAATGAGATGGATGGAAGATTTTCTTCATCGATATCAAGGGTTTTTTTAAATAAATCAAGCGGCACAATATCCCTGAAGATGATTTCCGTATTTCCGTTCCCATGGACAAAATCCTTGAATTTTAAGGAGTTGACGGTTGAAGAAATGTCCCGGAAATTGTATAAAGTCCAGCCCGACAGCTCTTTTTGAATATTGTATATATCTGCTTCCTCAAAAGTCTGATAGTGCTTTCCATTTTTATGAAAAAGGACACTATTTGGCTTTACAACATCATCAATACCCTTTTTGTCAATATCAACCGAATACGTATCGCCGCTTTGGCTGATGGGATCATACTTCGGCTGATATGTCCAAATATTCCAGGTCAAAAATGCACTAATCATTATGAGAAGCGTCAGTATAATGCTCTTTGCTCCTTCTATATTCATGACCACTCATCCTCTTGTTCCGGTTCATAAGGAAGGGTAAAGAACACTGTAGTTCCTTTGCCTTCAACACTTTCAGCCCAGATTTTCCCGCCGTGGGCCACAACCATTTCCTTCGCTATGGCAAGTCCCAGTCCGGTTCCGCCAAGGTTCCTTGAACGCGCCTTATCCACCCGGTAAAACCGCTCAAAGATCTTATGGATGGTATTCTTCGGTATGCCCACTCCCTGGTCGCTGATGCTGATGATAATCTGCTTTTCTTCAGCACGCAGACCAAAGGTGATCTGCCCCCCCTCAGGTGAATACTTCATTGCATTGGAAATGATGTTGTAGAGAACCTGGGTGATTTTATCTTCATCAATTTCCACAAGGAAGGACTCTTTAGGAATGAGCCTTTTAAAGGTGATGTCTTCCTTCTTCGACATTTCAAAACGGTCTATAATATGATTAAAGAACTCGCCGAAATCAGCCCAATCCTTGGATAGCCTATAATCCCTGCTGTCCATTTTAGATAGCTTCAGCAAATCATTAACCAGTCTGATCATCCGCTCGGTCTCGTTTTGGGTAACATTTAAGAAAGAAGGAGCTAGATCCTCATCCTGCCATGCACCCTCTGCCAGCGCTTCGAGATAGCTCCTCATCGTAGTCAGTGGTGTCCGCAATTCATGCGAAACATTCGCCACGAACTCACGGCGTTCTTCATCGATTTTTTCCTGATCGGTTATATCATGAAGAACCGTGATCAGACCATTAACAAAGCCAGTTTCTTTCTGGATCACGGAAAAATTCGCCCGCAGTATATAGGGCTTATTTTGTTTTCCGTAATCAAGGATTAAAGACTCCTGCTGCTCGAGCAAATCCTCAAATGAATACTCATCCTCAAGCCCCAGAAGCTGCAGAATAGGCTGGTTAAGCACTGTTTCACGTGAAACATCGAGAAGCCTTGCAGCAGGTTCATTGATCAGATTGACTCTTCCCCTGCGGTCGGTCGAAATGACTCCATCCGTCATATAGGAAAGGACAGAGGATAGCTTTCTCCGTTCGCCATCCGTGCTTGACTGGGAGTCCTGAAGCTTTTTCGTCAAGTTGTTAAAGGTGACGGCAAGCTGGCCGATTTCATCATCCCCGTACACCTTAACCTTCCGCGAGAAGTTCCCTTTTGACATCGCAATGGCCTGTTTCCTCATATCGGTCATCGGCCTTGTGATGGTCTTGGCCAGGAAAATGCCGAGTATGGCTGTAATGCCTAAGGCAATGGCAGTCCCTGTAATGAAAATGCGGTTAATGACATTCATTTGCTGGTACACATTTTCCATCTGGGCAATGATATAGATGGCGCCAATCACCTTGCCTTTTGATTCAATAGGGGTGGAAAGCACCAGGATTCTCCGGCCGTTTTTTGGATCACGGAATATCTTATTTTCATTTGTGCCAAAAACAAGGGTCCGCTTGATCATGACTTCTGTTGTTTTCCGGCCGACAATCTTTTGATTGCCAGGATCAGATGTTGCGATGATTCGTCTGCTTGGCAAGTCAATGACCCGTACCTCTGATATATCATTGGAAGAGTTATTTTTTTCCGATAGAATTCTATTAATGTCTGTCTCAAGCGGCGGTGAATCCTTGTCTCTTTCCTTCGCCATTTCTTCGCCAACACTGTAGGCCAGAAGGTTTACATGGCCTTCTATAGAGTTTTTGAAGTTTCCGACAAGGTTTTTCTCCAGCTTCCCGACGAAATATACGCCAATGATCTGCATGGCCACAAAAATCAGCAGTACATAGATTAAGACAAACTTAAGCTGTATGGAACGGAATATTCCTACCTTTTTCATGCATCTTACTCCTGTTCAGGGTTACGAAGGTAATAACCTACCCCTCTTCTTGTTACAATCCAGCCTGGATGGCTTGGATTATCTTCAATTTTTTCGCGCAAACGCCTTACAGTGACATCCACCGTACGGACATCTCCGAAATAATCATAGCCCCAAACAGTCTGCAGCAGATGTTCCCGTGTCATAACCTGTCCAATATGCTTCGCTAAGTAGTGAAGCAGCTCGAACTCACGGTGAGTCAGCTCGATGGTCTCGCCCCGTTTCGAAACGACATATGCATCAGGATGAATAATAAGAGAGCCTATTGTGATTTCTCTTGATTCATCTTCCGTTTCTGTAACCGCTATGGCCTGCTGGCGCCTAAGATTTGCCTTGACCCTTGCAATTATTTCCCTGGTGCTGAACGGCTTCGTTACATAATCGTCCGCTCCCAGTTCAAGCCCAAGCACTTTATCAATTTCAGAATCCTTTGCCGTCAGCATAATGATTGGAATTTCATATTTTTTCCTGACTTCCCTGCACACTTCCATACCGTCTCTTAAAGGAAGCATAATATCAAGCAAAATAAGGTCAGGCTGAAGTTCTTCCACCATTTTCAGCGCTTCATTGCCGTCATACGCACACTGTACATCGAAGCCTTCTTTTTTCAGGTTAAACTGCAGAATGTCTGCAATTGGCTTTTCATCGTCCACTACAAGGATTTTCTTTTCCATATCTCCCGCTCCTTTGTTTACAATTCATTCTCAGTATTTATGAAAGAAAGGCTTGTATCATAATAGCAAGCCTTGTAACCGGTACTTATAAGCGCATGCGGCATGTCCCATGCTTCCCTCAAGCATCGCATATCTTGTCTATTCTACTTTATCATTTTATTACCGGTAAATCACCTTTTTACTTTTCAGCTCAACATTTACCAAATACAAGATTTCCACTCTTGTATTCATTCAGCTAATCCATCAATCCTTTATGAAGGCTCTCTTTTTCTTAGGCTCTTTTCTTAAAGATTGTTGCTTCTTAACAAGCACTCGAGGTAAATCCATTGTTAAAGCAGGCTGATTGGAGCATCCTGCAGCGGAAATCAGCCACTTGCTGGGGCAGAAATAAAGGTTACGAAACACCCTTACAAAAAAAGTCCCCAGTTTAAGTAAGCCGGGAGACCGAATGATATAATCCAGAAAATAAAAAAAACGCCCTAAAGGCGTTTTAGAGATGGCTCAGGACGGAATCGAACCGCCGACACAAGGATTTTCAGTCCTTTGCTCTACCGACTGAGCTACTGAGCCAAATATGGCGGTCCCGACGGGAATCGAACCCGCGATCTCCTGCGTGACAGGCAGGCATGTTAACCGCTACACCACGGGACCACATTTGAATATTTTACTAGCATCAAGGCAAGCTTCGGATGGGAGGGAAATCCTTCCCATCTTCCTGCTTCGCTTTTGCTAATGACCCATACGGGATTCGAACCCGTGTTACCGCCGTGAAAGGGCGGTGTCTTAACCGCTTGACCAATGGGCCGGAATGGTGAGCCATGAAGGATTCGAACCTTCGACCCTCTGATTAAAAGTCAGATGCTCTACCAACTGAGCTAATGGCTCGGCATAAAAGAGTGTATCAATAAAACGTTACAACCTGAGTGTGCCGCTCTTTGGCATCCCCTGCTGTTTTACTCTCTATTGTGACGACGCTTTTGATAATATCATAGAATCTATGACTATGGCAATAGTATTTCAGAATAAAAATTTTTTATTTTTTCACGGGACAATTTTCATCTGGAATTAAGGCAGAGAAAAGGCCTGCTGTACTCAATACAAGCAGGCCATTTTTCCTTATACCTGGCGCCATGGGCTTCTGACAACATTCGTCTGCATGCGGTCAGGGCCGACTGAAAAAGTCGTTAAAGGAATCCCTGTAAGCTGTGAAACACGCTCAATATAGTGGCGCGCATTTACCGGCAGCTCATCAAGAGATTTGCAGCCCGTAACGTCCTCTTCCCATCCTGGAAGCTCTTCATAAACAGGCTCACATTCAGAAATGGTTTTCAGGCTTGCCGGGAATTCTTCTATGATGGTTCCTTTATGATTGTATGCTACACAAATTTTCAATTTCTCAATGCCTGTAAGCACATCGATGGAATTCAGAGATAGATCTGTAATCCCGCTCACACGGCGTGCATGGCGGACAACAACAGAATCAAACCACCCGACACGGCGCGGCCTTCCAGTCGTTGTACCATATTCGCGTCCGACCTCGCGGATTTGATGGCCGATCGCATCGTCCAGTTCGGTAGGGAATGGGCCATCGCCCACACGGCTTGTATAGGCCTTGCATACGCCGACAACATGATTGATTTTAGTAGGGCCTACTCCTGATCCGATCGTTACGCCGCCTGCTACAGGATTGGAAGAAGTAACGAAAGGATATGTTCCCTGGTCAATATCAAGCATTACTCCCTGCGCACCTTCAAATAATACCCGTTTTCCGTCATCCAAGGCATCATTAAGCACCACAGAAGTATCGCAGACATACTGCTTCACCTGCTGGCCATATTCAAAGTATTCATCAAGAATTTCTTCCAGTTTGAATCCTTCTGTTTCATAAAAGCGTTCAAGAAGGCGATTTTTTTCCTCCAGATTGCGTGCAAGCTTTTCTTCAAAAATCTCTCTGTCCAATAAGTCCGCCATGCGGATGCCCATTCTGGCTGCTTTATCCATATAAGCTGGACCGATTCCCTTTTTCGTTGTTCCAATCTTGTTATCGCCTTTGCGCTCTTCTTCCACTTGATCCAGTTTTAAATGATAAGGCAGGATCACATGTGCACGGTTTGAAATGCGTAGATTATCCGTTGTTACGCCATGATCATGAAGATAAGCAATCTCTTCCACAAGCGCCTTGGGATCTACAACCATGCCATTTCCAATCACACAGATTTTATCGCTATAGAAAATTCCTGATGGAATTAAGTGAAGCTTGTATGTTTCCCCGTTAAACTTAATCGTATGCCCAGCATTGTTTCCGCCTTGATAACGAGCGATGGCTTCCGCATTTTCAGATAAAAAATCTGTAATTTTGCCTTTGCCTTCGTCTCCCCATTGCGTACCGACCACTACCACTGATGACATATACAGCACCTCCAAAGATTTCACGTAATACCGGCTCTCATAACCGGTTCTTATCAAACAAACTCATTTTAACAGGTTATCGTGTATGAAGTCAACAAAAACCGAACAATGAACAACATAATTACTTCATACGTTCGTGAATGAGCACAATAGCCTGCTTTTACAGGTTAACCAAAATAAGGCCATTCTTTCCTAAGCAGAAGAATGGCCTTACATTTAACGTGTATGATATTATGCGCCAGGCGGCATCTGCGAATCGTCAAGCCTTCGTTCCAGGTTTACGAATTTATTGTATTCCTTAACGAAGGCAAGAGACACCGTGCCTACAGGTCCGTTACGCTGTTTAGCTATAATGATTTCAATGATATTCTTATTTTCGGATTCTTTATCATAATAATCATCGCGGTATAAGAAAGCAACGATATCAGCATCCTGCTCAATACTTCCTGATTCACGGATATCCGACATCATCGGGCGTTTGTCCTGGCGCTGCTCCACTCCGCGGGAAAGCTGTGACAAGGCAATGACAGGCACCTGCAGTTCACGCGCAAGCGCCTTAAGGGAACGGGATATTTCAGAAACCTCCTGCTGGCGGTTTTCACCTGATCTTCCGTTTCCTTGGATGAGCTGCAGATAATCAATCAAGATCATGCCAAGGCCATGCTCCTGCTTCAGCCGGCGGCATTTTGACCTTATATCCCCGATTCTTACCCCAGGGGTGTCATCAATATAAATGCCGGCATTGGAGAGGCTTCCCATCGCCATGGTCAATTTCCGCCAGTCTTCATCGGTCAATGATCCTGTCCGCAGATTCTGGGCATTGATATTGCCTTCAGCACACAGCATACGCATTACAAGCTGCTCAGCACCCATCTCCAGGCTGAATATAGCTACATTTTCCTCTGTTTTTGTGGCTACGTTTTGGGCAATATTCAGTGCAAATGCTGTTTTACCTACAGAAGGACGGGCAGCCACAATAATTAAATCATTCCGCTGAAAGCCGGCTGTCATCCTGTCCAATTCGGCGAACCCTGTTGGTATGCCCGTAACGTCGCCTTTGCGGTTGGTTAAAACCTCAATATTATCATAGGTGCGTACCAGTACATCCTTGATATTCTGAAAGGCGCCAGAGTTCTTTCTCTGTGCCACCTCCATGATATTCTTTTCGGCTTCGCCAAGAAGATTTTCCACTTCATCTTCCCTGCTGTAGCCTTCCTGGGCAATATTCGTAGCTGTGCGGATCAAGCGCCGCAGGAGGGATTTTTCCTCCACGATCCGCGCATAATATTCAACATTGGCAGCAGTCGGCACAGATGCTGCCAGTTCGCTTAAATAAGAGACGCCGCCCACTTCTTCAAGGTTCTTTGCAGCTGCAAGCTCTTCTGTGACCGTAATTAAATCCACGGCTTTTCCTTCATCATTCAGGTTGAGCATGACATTAAATATTTTCTGGTGAGAGCTGCGGTAAAAGTCTTCTGGAATCAGCATTTCCGATGTAACTGTCAAAGATGATGGTTCCAGGAATATAGCCCCTAGTACAGCCTGTTCCGCCTCCACATTTTGCGGCGGAATCCGATCCTGAAATAATTCGTTCATATGCAGCCTCCATTCGAGAGGATTTCTCTTGCTATAGTGAACTCTTTCTTTAAAGAGTTTAGTAGGTGTATACATATATGTCCAAAAAGAAAAAAAGTGATGGACGCGAAAGACCTATCACTTTTTTCCCTAGTTCTATTTTATCAAGTTTTCATAGATTTGAAAGAGCTAAAATTAGTTAATTTCTTTGACTTGCACGGTAAGTGTCGCCGATACCTCTGGATGAAGCTTTACAGGAACCTTTGTATGGCCCAATGAGCGGATGCCTTCACTTAGCTCCATTTTGCGCTTATCGATTTTGATTCCGTGCTTTTTCTGAAGCTCTTCAGCAATTTGTTTAGTTGTGATGCTGCCAAACAATCTGCCGCCTTCACCAGCCTTGGCAGAAAGCTCCACAGTCAGCTTTTCAATCTTTTCTTTTAGTTCCTTCGCTTGCTGCAGCTCTTCTTCTGCAAGCACTTTTTCTTTGTTTTTCTGTGCATCCAATGTTTTGACATTGGCGTTAGATGCTTCTACTGCAAGGCCCTGCTTCAGCAAAAAGTTATGTGCATAGCCATCTGCCACGTTTTTCACTTCGCCTTTTTTACCTTTGCCTTTTACGTCTTTTAAAAATATCACTTTCATTCTTTTTGTCCTCCTTCTAAATATTCATCTATAGCGGACTTTAATTTAGCTTCCGCTTCATCTATGGAGCATACTTGCTGTGTTGCGGCATTGGTCAGATGCCCGCCTCCATTCAGCATTTCCATGATTATCTGGACATTGATATCCCCAAGCGACCTTGCACTGATCCCCACCATCTCCTCAGAGCGTTTGGCAATGACGAATGAAGCAATGACGCCTTCCATCGTCAAAAGGGTGTCAGCTGCCTGGGCAATCAGCACCTGATCCTTGATCTCGCCTTCCGTTCCTCTCGCAATGGCAATGCCATCCTTATAGAAGGATGCAGATTCAATAAGCTTGGAGCGCTTAATATAGGTATCCACGTCTTCTCTCAGGAACTTCTGGACAAGCACGGTATCTGCACCGTGTGCACGGAGGTAAGAGGCAGCATCAAATGTCCTTGAACCTGTCCTCAGGGTAAAGCTTTTTGTGTCTACAATGATGCCGGCAAGCAGTGCCGTGGATTCGAGCATATCAATCTTGTTTCGTTTTGGCTGATATTCCAATAGCTCTGTAACGAGTTCTGCCGTTGAGGAAGCATAAGGCTCCATATATACAAGCAGGGAATTATTAATGAATTCCTCTCCGCGCCTGTGATGGTCGATGACAACCACTTTATCGATTCTGCCAAGCAGCTTCTCTTCAATCAGCATGGATGGTTTATGCGTATCGACGACCACTAGCAGAGTGTCTTCAGTCAGTATTTCAAAAGCATCCTCCGGGGTGATGAAACGGGAATAAAGCTCTGGCTTCGTATTTTTCGTTTCTTCCATCAGCTTGCGGACAGCAGTATCAATTTCCTGAAAATTAACAACAATATACCCTTCACGCTGGTTCATCTGGGCTACTTTTAAAATCCCGATGGCTGATCCGATTGCATCCATATCCGGATGCTTATGCCCCATTACGATGACTTTATCGCTGTCGAGGACTATATCCTTCAAAGCATGGGAAATGACCCTTGCACGTACCCTTGTCCGTTTTTCCATAGGGTTTGTTTTTCCGCCGTAGAATTTCACCTTTCCATTAGGCAGCTTAATGGCTACCTGGTCGCCTCCCCGGCCTAACGCCAAATCAAGGCTGGACTGGGCCATAGATCCGAGTTCCGGCAGCGAGGAAACGCCAGAGCCCACTCCTATGCTTAATGTGAGCGGAACATTTTGCTTCGATGTTGTTTCGCGGATTTCATCTAGAATGGTGAATTTCCCTTTTTCAAGAAGCTGCAGGATGCTTTCATTAAAAACGGCAATAAAACGCTCTGATGAAGTCCTTTTTAAGAATGCGCCATTGTCTTTAGCCCATTTATCAAGCAAAGAGGTGACAATGCTGTTCAGGCTGCTTTTTCTCTGGTCATCCATGCCCTGTGTCAGATCATCATAATTATCCAGAAAGATAAAAGCAATGGCTGTACGCTCTTCTTCATATAATTTTTCAATTTCAATCTGCTCTGTCACATCAAAAAAATACAGCAGCCGTTCCTCTGTCTTATGAATCACTCTGAACTTCCTGCCATGAAGGGTCACCGTTTCCGATTCCACTTCCTGTTTGATCAGGGGCACGATAGATTCTGCGACATCATAGAGCGACCTTCCTGCCAGTGTGCCTTCATCAAAGCAAGACGCAAGGAAGGGGTTGGTCCATTCAATATAGTAGTCTTCGTTAATCAGCATAATTCCTATCGGCATTTCAAGCAGGGCTTCTTCCCCTACCTTCTTCAGCCTGTAGGAAAGTGTCGAAATGTACTCTTCCGTTTCACGCCGCTTAAGGGACTCAGCCCTTAATGTAAGAATAAGAATTCCGCCAAGCAGCAGAAACCCCAATGCTGCAGCCCACCAATTATAAAAGGCAAGGACGCCAAGAAATACGATGCTGATCACCAATAGTCCATATATGGATGAGCTTCCTGTCTTTTTTAAATAAGATGGCATATATTCAGCTCCTAAAAACATCTGCTGCAATGCAGAAAGTGTAAACTAGTTCTTTTTCCGGATGTATTCCCTAAAAGGAAAACCTAAATCTATTATACCTAATAATCTTACGGCAGACTGTATGATTGGAATGAAAAATGAAGCAATTACCAAAATGACCGGCACTGCTTTTGGCAGCTTCTTGATATGGCTGATATAAAAAAACAAGGAAAGACCCTGTATGGTCATAAAGAACTGCAGGATGAAAAAAAGGTTCATCAGCACAATATACCACGTGCTGCCTTTATCCGGACGCATGACGGCCAAAAGAATCATGGTAATTAAATAATACCACAAAATGCTTTTAGGGAGCTGAATCTCCCGGAATCGGGGCCAAGCTGTCTTTTTGGGGCTAAACCTTTTCAAAATCGGATGTGCTGCCCAAAGGAAAAGTAACACCATGAATATGGAAGCAGTCACGATAAGGCTTGGCAGCAGGGTCATAATAAGTTCAGCTCTCTCTATAAACTGATCTTTTAACTGCCCGGCCGAAGTATGTCCCATTGAGGATAGCAGTCCTGCTGACTTATCAATCTGGAGCAGGGCTTGTTTCATGAACTGTTTATATAAGGAGATGAAGTTAAAATGAAAGAATAGTACTGCACTGGCTGCCAGAATGGCAAAGCCCGCTATAAAGACAAGGACCGTACGGATAAACATCAATATAGGAGATTTATCATGCTGGATATGATATCCGATTGTAATCCCGACCAAACCTGTCACAAGCACCATCGGTATTTGCCACACCATCCCAAGGACAGCTGCCAGAAGGCTGGCCATGAACAGCATTCCAAAAGACCATGACAGCTTTTGTTTAATAGCTGCCAGAATGAATGGAGCCGGCAAAAAGAAAAATAGAAAAATCAAAAATGGCAGCTGAACCACCAGTAACAATAAAATGCTATACAAAGCGAGGAGCACTCCGCCCTCTGCTACTTTTCTCCCATTATTCAATCCTTCACTTCCATTCATCAAAAATCAGAGAAGTCTGCTATATATTCTTTCCCTATTGTAGCTGTTACAAAAAACAGATTCAAACGATTGCTTTTAGATTTATGGGGCAATCAAGTAATTAGGCCAGAAAATGTTGATTCAGCAGGCCTGCTGGCATCTTCTATCTTCAAATGCTTCGGCCATCCGCACAATGTGCAGACATATAAAAACAGCGTGTATTTTCACGCCAAATAAAAAGCACACCAAGGCAAGCGCCTTGATGTGCTGAATTGGATTATTCACCAACAACGTATGGTAATAATGCCATTGTACGAGAGCGTTTGATAGCAATCGTTAATTTACGCTGCCATTTTGCGCTTGTACCAGTTACACGGCGTGGTAAAATTTTACCGCGCTCTGAGATAAACTTTTTAAGAAGATCTACATCTTTGTAATCAATTTTAGTGATTCCGTTTGCTGTGAAGTAACAAACTTTACGGCGTTTTGCACGTCCGCCTTTACGGTTTCCTGCCATGATTATTTCCCTCCCTGCAATTTAAAATTATCCATTCATCCATTAAAATGGAAGATCGTCATCCGAAATGTCGATGGTTTTGCCGTCGCTGGCAAATGGATCATCGTCTACACGAGTGTAGTTGTTGTTGTTGTTGTTATTGCGTTGATTCTGATTCTGATTTTGTCCAAACGGATTATCATTATTGTAGCTTTTCTGATTTCCGTATGAACCGCCATCATTTCTTTCACCCGCTGAACTGCTTCGTGGTTCAAGAAATTGAACGCTCTCAGCCAGAATCTCTGTTACATACACTCGTTTGCCGTCTTGTCCTTCATAATTACGTGTCTGGACTCGTCCATCCACGCCAGCCAGGCTTCCTTTTTTAAGGAAGTTAGCTACATTTTCTGCCGGTTTACGCCAAACTACACAATTAATGAAGTCTGCTTCGCGTTCTCCCTGCTGATTCGTAAATGCACGGTTAACAGCTAAAGTGAACGTTGCTACAGGAACCCCATTCGGTGTATATCTTAGTTCAGGATCTTTAGTTAAGCGTCCTACTAAAATCACGCGATTCATCATCAGAATCAACCCCTAAGTTTCCAGATCTTTTTCAATCAAATATGCTTTATTATACTGGCATTAAGCTTCTTTAACAGCCATGTGGCGGATAATGTCTTCGCTGATTTTAGCCAAACGATCGAATTCCTGGATCGCAGCTGCCTCAGAGTTAACACGCACGATTTGGTAGTAACCGTCGCGGAAATCATTGATTTCGTAAGCAAGACGGCGTTTACCCCACTCTTTTGATTCAGAAACCTCTGCACCATTATCAGTAAGAATTGTGTTGAAACGTTCAACTAACGCTTTTTTAGCGTCTTCCTCAATGTTTGGACGGATGATATACATAATTTCGTATTTTCTCATCTCTGTCACCTCCTTTTGGTCTAAGCGGCCCTATTGGGCAAGGAGCAATTAAATTTAAATTACTCACAATGCAAAATTATATCACAGTGTCTGTCTCTTTGCAATGTCCGCTGCGGGGTTATTTTTAAAGGCTATTTTCGTAAACTTTGTTGCAATGGAACAAGGTGGTTGATTTCCGCTCCAGGATGCTCGCTTTCCGCGGGGCGGCCGGTGAGCCTCCTGATATGAACGAAACTGTCAAGGCTCCCACTCTTCCTGGTACTTGGTTTTGTTTTTGGGCAATCTTAAGAAGAGAAGCACTTTTTGGCTTCTTTGCCGGGTAAGATATTCAGCCATTTGGCTAGACTAGCTCCTTCTTTAGCTTACAGACCACTCATTATCTCTGCCTATACGTG